>JAGVWZ010000018.1 GCA_018304045.1 Candidatus Pacearchaeota archaeon
CAAGAGGAAAAATAGTTCATAATAATAAGATTTTATTTTTTGAATTGATAATCAATTCAAACTATTTGAATTGTGACTCAGCCTGTTTAGTGTGTGGTGACACATTGTTTTTTTGATTTTTTTATAAAAAATAAAAATATTTTTTTTAGAAATATTTATATACTTGAATGATTATATTTATTTATCGGTTGTCCTGAAAAGGATGTGACCATGAAAGCCTCTGTTAGGCATTCAGCTATTAATAAGGAGGAAGGACTATAACTCTCTTTACGAAACCTGTGTCTTTTAAGCTTTGCAACATGGCGCGAAGAAGATAACCTTTAAAATACATTGATAGGTTAAGATTGATTTCAAGAGGTGTTTAAGGCACTTCTTCACCGAGTCCTGATATAGAGTATAAATATGGCAAAAAAGAAAAAAAAGAACAAGGGTGGAAGAGCTTCTAGTAAGGGCAATAAAAGTTCTAAGGTTAAGAAATTAATCAAACTTGCAAAAGCTGGAAAAGGTAAAAAGAAGAAAAAGAGATAGTTTTTCTTGAATTTATTTTATACTGATTTTTAATAATAATAATAATAATAATAATAATAATAATAATAATAATTATTTTTTTAAATCTTCATAGATTCAGATTTTATGAATTAATAATTTTTTTAGTATTAAAAATAAGGATATTAAAATAATTATAAAACTTTTTTTATAATATTTATACTGTTAATGTTATAATAATAAATAAGACTAAGCAAGCAAAAATTTAAAATTGATGTATATACAGATTTTATTTATAATTAAAGGAACTATTATCTTTTATATTTTTATAATTGTTTAATAGTAAGTCTACTTTAAAAACAAGGTTTACTTTTTCTAATTTCTTTTATAGTAAAAAGGAAAAAGGTGATATTAATGGAAAGCGAACTTCGTGATAAAATTAGAAAAAATCCAAGAGATCCTATGAATTATTATTATCTTGCAAAGGAGCTTATGAAAAAACCATTGAAGGATTTGCGTTCTGTTAGGGAGATTGAATTGTTACTTAAAAAATCCATTGATATTAAACCCCAACTTTGGGCTCCTAAAATATTATTGGGAGAATTGTTGTATAAACTTGGAAGATTTTCAGAAGCAGAACCTTATTTTAAGGAATCATTAAAAGATGTTCCCAGTTCTGAATCTGTTAAAATTTATTTGACAAAATGTTTGTCAAAAAAAAGTGATCCTGATGTGAATCAATATTCTCAATCAAAACAAGATTCTCTTTATATTTTTGAAAATAATGTTAGAGAATTTCTTCGAAGTCTTCTTGAGGAAAGTTTTGGAGAAGATTGGTGGAGAAAAGGGGTTCCTCCTAAAATAAGGGGCGCTTGTGCTTCAAGAAGAGAAGAAGCTCTTGATGAAGAAAGGGAACAAGATTTATTATTATTTGCTGATTTTCATGACTATAGATTGATAATAGAGTCTAATAAAAATATTTTTGCAAGTTATATTGATACAAAAGAATGGTGTAAAAAACTTTCTGAAATGGAACCAATAAGAAATGCAATTGCACATAACCGTCCTTTAACATTGGCACCTATTCGTGTAACAGAATATTCTCTTAGTTTTTCCAAGGTTATGGAAAAGGTGAAAAATTCAGGTGTTAGGGATAAGAAGTTTTAATTAATTTTTCAACAACCTTTAAAAACTTCCCTTGCATATTTTTTATATTGGTTTAAAGGAGGTTAAAATATGGATGAATGTTGTACGCCAAAATGTAAAGCAGTAAAGTTTCTTGTATTAGGTTTAATTCTAATACTTGTAACCTTGTATACACCTTGGAATATTTGGGTTGTTCTTGGAGTTTTATTGATAATAAAAGCAATAATTATGTTTTTTATGCCTAATTGTGCTTGTCATGGTAAAAATCAAGAAAAACCTGCTAGAAAAAGGTAATTATTTTTATTTTTTATTTATTTTTTTGATTATTTCTTCTTTGAATTTTTCAAAGTCATCTAAGTTATTTGATATTATATCAAATATTTTTTCATTATCAATCTCTCCATATCTATGGACTAGTCTATTTCTTAATCCTTTCATTTGAATTAGTATATTTTTCATTTCTTTTGAAATTATCTTTTTTTGTTCTAATTTTGTAAATATGTCATCTTCATCTGAAGGAATACCTACTCTGAATTCTGAAACAAGCAAATTGCATATGTCTAATGCATTTTCAATTGAGAGATGAAGCAATCTTTCACAGGCCCTTTTCTTTTCAATGGAATTTTCATATTCTTCAAATTCATTTGGTTTTATATTCTTTAATTCTTCCAAGTAATTATCTAATTCATCAATTTTTGATAATATTCTTTCTTGATCCATTTCCAACCTCCTTTAGATACATATAATAAAGTTTTTTGTAAGAATCAAATTCCTTTATTGTGCTAAATGCTAGGTCATATAGGGCGCTTTCGTTTTTTACCATGAGAATTTTTCCTTCTTTTAGTATTCTCATTCTTATGTATAGGGGTAATTGCTGAAATATAGATAGGTCTACTTTTTCCTTTGCTATTCCTAAATAACTTATGATTATATTTGACATTTCAAGATTATCATGTTTTTTGTTTAAAATAATGCAAATATCAATATCTTTATTTGGTTCTTTTCTTGCTTTTGAGCCAAAAAGGGCAACTGCTAGAACTTTCTTGTCTTCTTTTGCTTTTTTTAAAATATTTTCAATTAGTTTTTCCATTTTATGATTAGTTCTTCTTAGCTTAAATAATTATCTGATTGAACATCTTATTTTATTTTTTTATAATTTTATATTTTGCTATAGCAAAATATATTTAAACCCGAGTTTGTTAATTGTGGGATGGTTGGAAAAGAGGAAAGATTTATTTTGAATGAAAAAAGAGTTGGAGTAATTGTTACTGGACTTTTATTGTTTATTGCTATTGTTATTATTCTTGGAAGTATTGGGGGTGTGAGGGCTGCGGAAGAGACTCCTCCTGATTGGGATAATGTTGATTTAGCAAAACTTACAAAAGATGATTTAGCATATTATAACAATCATTTTAATGATCCTTCTAGAATGAATGAATTAACTAATGTAATTTCAAAAAAATTAGTAAGTGGAGAATTAAATGCAAACACTGCAGGGCCTCTTTTTGATAATTTGAAAAGAGAAGTTTTTTTACAGATTTCTAAACCTCTACTTTTACTTCCTAATTCAGATAAATTTTATAAATCCCTCAGCGAATCTCGTATGGTTACAAACGAAAATCCTGTTTTTTTCCCTAGAAATTTAGAATTATTGCAAGTTGCATTAACTGGAAAAGAAATTGTATCTGGTAATGAATTATCAGAACCCCCTACAAAAGAGAATAGATTGGAGGTAGCTAGGATACTTATGGGAAGTTTATCTAAAGATACAGAATCTTTAAAATTAATGAAAGAATTTACTAAGAGTCCAGATGTTGGAACTGCCCTTGCAGAAATATTAAATGAAAATGAATTTACTATACCGATTCAACAACAAACAAGAAATACAATATATCAAGCTGTTCTTGGTGTTGAAAAAATTGATTTTAAAGATATAAAACTACAATATAATGAAGATTTAAAAGAATTTTTAACTGAGGAAGGAACCTTCCTTAGAAATTATGGTGAATTAAATAATAAAGGTGAGAAGACATCAGGTCTTGCAAGTATTACTGTTAAAAAAGGTCCAGATGAAAAAACAGACTATATTGTTTTTCAGAATAAAGCTTACAAATCAGGATTAGCTCTGGATGAAGGTGCAAAAGGTAGAGAAATTTGGATAAAAAATGGAGAACCTACATATATAGGTGATACTCCTGATAAAAAAAGTTATGGGTTGTATAATGTTTTTGATGAAATTCATACTTCTTACTTGGGGGATGTATCTCAGGGAAATTCTGGGAGAATTACTTTTGATGGTTTTTCTCAAGGTTTAAAATTATCAGAGGGGGCTTATTATTATAATAGTGTTAATCAAAAAAGTGCAGATGGTAGAATATCTGCTACCTATGGCCAATATGCCTATATGCCTGAAGGGGTTAGTGGAGAGACACGTGTTGGTTTTAGTCTTGTTGGTAATGGTCTTGTTGGTGATGGATCTTTGGTTATTCCAAGTTATTCTAATTCTTTTGTAATGGGTGGAAAAGAAGTTAAGGGAAATTTTATACCTGAGTATGGATTTACTGTTTCTGGTAAAGATGGTTTATCTGTTGCTGATGTTGTTGCTGTCGGCGTTGGTGCTAATTATAATTGGAATTTAGTTCAAAATCCTCAAGCATCTTATGTTGCTGATGTTGCTATTTTTCATGGAACATATAATGGAAACAGTGTTGAAAATGGAGTTAGTGTAAAACCAGGAAATGATGAAGTTAGTTTTTGGCGTTTTAATTCAGCACAAGAATCTGCTTCATTTAGTGTTCGTGCATCTAGCAAGATTGAGGCTGAAGTAAAAGGAAAAGTTAATTTATATATTTTAGATTCAACTGGTACTAGATTACAACGAGATTATGCATTTGAACAAATTGCAGATGAAATACGAGTTAAAACTCCTGCAACACATGGTGTTGAAATAGATGGACCAAGCATTCCTGTTCCAAGTCCAGGACAAACTCCTACATCAACACTTACTCCAACACCAACCCCTGAAATAACTCCTGAACCAATTGCTAAACCATCTGTTGTAACTGATTCTAAAGAAGATAAACTAAGGGTAGTACAACAAGGTTCTGTTCTTCCTAATGCTCCTCCTGTTCCTGAAGAAACTGCGCCAGAGACTAATCCTCCAAGTACTGGGGAATCTATGATTCCAAGTTCAGGATCTGAAAAAGTTGAAAGAGATCCTGCTCCTCCGACTCCTATTGATACTAAACCAACCCCTGGAGCTGCAGTTGTTCCATCATCTTCTGAACCTGCACCTGCAATTAAGATGACTCCTGAAATTGAAGCAATAGTAAATGGTCTTCAACAGAATCCTCCTACTCCTGTTGTGACTCCGTCGAGTAATACTCCTAAGAGTGGTGAAGGAGATACTTCTGTTTGGAACGTTAATAGGGATGGAAAATTACCTATTTTTAGTTCTGGAGCAGAAGTAGTATCTTATGGACGTTCTTTAGCTGTAGGTAGTGTTGTTCCTATGAGTTACGGGGAACAAACTCTTAAAGGGACTGTTAAATATAATAGTGGAAGTGGTTTTGTTATGGTTGATGCAGACACTCCTTCTGGAGATAAACTCAGAGCAACATTTTGTACTGTTTGTGGGGCAGGTAGTAGCAATATAAGAGATTATTGGTATTTTAGAACTGATATTAATAGTTATATGGTGCCTAGATAAATTTTCAATAACATTTATAAACAAAAAGAAATTAATAATAAGATGAAAAAAGAGAGTGTGATGAGAAGAAATTTAATTAAATCAAAATACAGAGATTCGCGAACCGACTCGTTATTAAATGTTAATTTGTCATCGTCAATTCGCTCACAGGTTTCTGTATTCATAATTATTGCAGTTGTTCTCGTTGCTGTGAGTGGTGTTGCATTGTTTGTTACAAAGGATGCAAATAGGCCTGATGACTCTAGATTCTTTTCACAATTAAATTCAAAACCTGAATTTTCAAATATTAGAAGTGCAATTCTTTCTTGCAGGGATACTTCTGTTAAAGCATCTTTAGATACAATTGGTATTCAAGGGGGATATTCTGACAAGCCACAAAAATATATTGATTTGGGCTGGACATTTATTCCATATTATTATATGGAAGGAAAATATGCATTTCCTAATCTAGCTTTTATTGAAAAGGAACTTGGAAAACAGATTGATAAAGATTTTACAAAATGTATTGATAATTTAGAGTTTGAGAATTTTGCTATTGAAAATACAATTTCAAAAACAAAGGCTATAATTAAGAGAAGTGAGGTTAGTGTTAAGATAGATATGCCTATTTCAATTAAAAAAGAAGATGGTACTGTTGTTTCAGAAGATATGAAAAATGCTCCAACTATTATTAATTCCTCATTATTTGAAATAATTGAAATTTCAGGATATATTACTGAGAGTCATAAGAATGATAGTAAGATGATTTGTGTAACTTGCCTTGCTGATATGGCTGAAGAAAGAGATCTTTATGTTAATAGCTTTACTCTTGTAAATAATTCAGTGCTATATGTTATATCTGAAAATCATACCTCTGATGAACCTTATTCATTTGAATTCTTAAACAAGTATCCTGAGCCTGAGCTTGTTGATATAACTATTCCTAGTGTTCCTGTTGCTCCAAATGCTGCTGGGTAAGTTTGGTTCATAGGTAAGGTAAAAATATCCAGGGGAGTATAGTAAATATTAAATATAGAAAATGATTTTAAATAATATGAAAATGGGGAAGTTAAAGAATCAACTATTGTTTAGCTTGATTGTATTTGTTTTTTTAATTGGAATTTTCGGAGTTATGATTGTTAGTGGACAAGCATCTACTCCAGGTATGGGAGCAGCATATGCCCCCACCACTCCTACACCTGTTCCTGCTACAACTATTGATATTGATTATACAAAAAATAATGCTGTGGATTGGGATCATTTTGAACAAGTATATTTGAATACTGGTGCGAGTGGAGAACAAGAATTAAGAAAAGTATTACAGTATTATAATGGGGAGTTACAATCTAGTGGAGAAGTTTATACTCGTACTTATATTTATGATCCAAAAAAGGTTGAGGACTTAAGTAAACAATTAGTTAAATCTAATTATCCTCCTGGAAGTTTGAATTTGCTTTTTGATAATCTACGAGGAGAACTTCAAATAGATGTTTTATCATATATGGCTAAAAATGATCCAGCTAAGTTTCAAGAAGTTCTTACTTCTTTAAAATCATCTTTTCGTACTAGTGAAGATGGAAAACCAGTTGCTCTTGATAGGGCAGGAGAAATTTTAGCAAAATCATTGAGTGGTTATATGTTTGATAAGGATATGCCCTTATCTTCTGATTCTAGATTAAAATCTCAGGCTGATTATCTTGCTAAAGAAATTTTATCCCAATATGTGAAAGATGTTATTGAGCTTGGAAAACTTCCTCCACCTTCAGGTTTGTTTGGTCCTAATCCTGCTGATAAATATAAGACTTCTCAAGAAAAATTTCAAAATCTTTTGAAATATTTGGGGGATGGTGCTGATAGTGCAAAGTTTAATGGTGCTAGAGAATCTTTTTTTAAGATTGTTGGTAAAATTAATGGAGAAGATAAGACAAAATATTCTGGATTGTGGAAAGGTATTGATAGAGAGGGAAAAGCTAGTTTTGAAAAAATAGTTACTGGTAATCTTAAAGATTTTGAGAAAAAAGATGTAGATGTTCAAAAAGTTGTAAAGAGCACTATTACTGGATATATGGATTTTGTTTCATCTACAAAAGGAAGGGGTGCTGATGGAATGTTAAGAAATCCTGATGGAAAAAGTCTTGGAAAAATTGAAATTAAAAAAATTGATGGATTTCAATTTATTAAGGAAATGAGGGATGGGAAATTTATTCTAATAAATGGAAAAGAAGTTATTGCTGGAGAAGTTCCTGTTACTGCAAGTGAAATGACTTTTTTAGACAAGGGAGTTAGCTATAGGCGAACTGATGGAGGTATTTTAGATGATTTTTCAAAAAATGGATTTATAGATCACTATAGTAGATTTTTTATAAAAGGTGCTAGTGGTAAAATGATACAATTAGGTTCTGCTTCTGCAGATAGTATGAAAGGTTCAATTGCATTTGAAGATTCTGGAGAAGGAACAGTTGTTAAGCAATTTAATTCTGAACGTGTTAATGGTTTTCAAGAGAATAAGGATGGAACTAAGGGTAATTGGGATACTTATTTTTTAGGAAATGATAATAATTATTATTTTGTTGCTCATGGTGCTAAAAACTCTGAGATTCAATTTGATGCATCTGGAAAAATTACTTCTGGAACAGATATTGGAGTTCTTTCTATGTCAAAGGGATATTATGAAGATTTTAATAAATATTATGACACTGCTGATAAGCAAAGAACTGCTGTTATGGCAAGTACTGCAAGTGCAGCTGCAGCAAGTTCAGCTAGTAGAAATTCAGATATGACTTCTTCTTTTAAGGCAATGGATAAGGGAACCAGTGTTCTTTATACTACTGGAAAAAAAGTAGATTCTTCGAAAATTGAAGTTAGGGAAGTTTCTTTAACTAAGGGGGATGTGGATACAACTTCAACTTCTAAAACTGTTTCTGTAACTGTTAGTGATGCTAATGATATTTCGATTCGTCAGGTTGAAGGTGTTAATGTAGAAAGTTTAGATGTTAAGAACAGTGAAAATGTTATTTATTATGGTAATAATGTTCCTGCTGTCAGGGTTGATGGAAAAGATGGAAGTACTCCTATTGTTGGTGCTGATGGACAAGCTCAGTCTGGAAATGTTCAACAGGGAAAACTTGAAAGTGGAATGTCCTATACTATAATAAATCCTAAGGTTCAGGAAGCTGGTGCTGCTCTTGTTCCACCTCCTACTGAAATAAATACTGGTGCAACTCAAACTCCTTCAGCTTCTACTACATTACCATTACCCCCTCCTACTGATCCTAGTAAGCAAACTCAAGTACAGGGTTCTGTTACTGTTCCTCCTGTTACTAAAAGTTCTTCTACTACACCTAGTACTGGAACAGGGCAACCAATGATTTTAACACCTCCTATAGGAAATTCTTGGGAGATTAAGCCCCCTACTGCAAGTGGTTCTACTTGCCCTCCTGGTGGATGTGGTACTTGTCCTGGTGGAAAATGTAAATAATTTTGATTAATACATGTAACTTAATTTTATAATTTTTATTGGCTATGTTTAGCCAATAAATAGAAAGCTTTATATAATAGTTATTATACATTTAACTTTGCTTTATCTTTTTGTAGAAAGCTTTATATAATAGTTATTATACATTTAATCATGACAACTAAACTAATTTATCAAGATATAGAAAAAATGTTAGAGGGTAGCCATACTCTGGATTCTATAATTAGAATTTTAAATGAAAATGGAATAAATACTGACAAGAAGCGTTCGATTTATATTCTTCATAGACTAAGGAAAAAGGGTTATGTAAAAACTAAGTATCTTTCAAACAAGAAAAGAGTTTATAATATTTCTTTTGAAAATTCATTGAATGGGATAAGTTATACTGAAATAATAAATAAATTTGCACCTCTTGGAATTTATGGCCCTGAAGATTATATTATTTATGGAAGAGAGCCTTCTTTGGAAGAGACTTTAATATATGCTATAAAGACAAGAAGCATAAGAACTTTGACTGCATGCTTGGGTTTATTTAAGAAAATTAATAATTGGAATTTATTGTATAATCTAGCAAAAAAGGAAAATCTGGAAAGAGAGGTTGGAGCTTTATATGATGTGGCAAGATTAGTAATAAAAACAAGAAAAATGCCAAAAAGATTCTTGAATTTATCATTGCCTGAAAAAAATGATAAATATAAATATTTAAAAGAGGGCTTTAAATCAGCAAGTTTTCAAAATATTGAAAAAAAATGGAAAGTTTATATTCCATTAAATATTGGTGATTTAGAGGAATATCCAAGAAGATGATTAATATAAATAACCAAAATAAAGTATTTTTAGAGGTTTCTAAAAAATTAGATAGAAAAATTGAATGCTATGTTATTGGTGGAACAGCAATGATGTTTTATAATCTAAAAGAACTTACAAAAGATATTGATTTAGTTTTTGAAAATGAAGAAGATAGAAATGTTTTCATAGAAGCTCTGGAATCTCTGGGTTACAAAAAGATGGATTCAAGAATTCTTTATGGGAAAAAGAAAAATCAGCCAGAAATGCTGAGTTTTGATGATTATAGATTTAATTTATTCTTACTGGAAATAATTAGCTTTATTTTTTCTGAAAATTCTAAAAAAAGAATAGATACTATAAGAGAATTTGACCATAATTTAGTCATAAAGGTGGCAGATCCAAATGATATTTTCCTAATGAAGTGTGCAACAGAAAGAATTAAAGATTTAGATGATGCAAAGGCAATAATTGATAGGAATCTTATAAAATGGGATGTTTTATTGGAAGAGACTAAAAATCAGATTAATCTTGGAAAACAAAGGGCTGCATTGGATTTAGGTTTGTTTTTGGAAGATTTGGAGAAACAGGATATTAAACCTCCGAAAGAGTTTTCTGATAAATTATTTAAAATAGTTGAGAATCAGGCAAGAGAAAAGCAAAAGAAGACAAATTTTCTTAGATAATTTTTTAGCAATATACTCTTGTATAAGAACTTTTATAAATCTAGCTTTCTTTAAAAAAGAAACTTAGGAAAGAAAATGAAAAGAGAGATGTTTGCAAGGAGTAATAATTATACTAATTTTTTATTCATAATTCTTGTAGGAATTTTAATTTTAGGTTTTGTTGGAGTTGTTGTTGGGGAAGAATCAAAACCTTTTGATCCTAATGAACCTAGTACTTGGATTAATGATATTACTAAAGCTAAGGAAGAAGTTGTAAAAGCTGGTGGAACTTTATCAGCCCCTGTTCAGGAAAATTTTTTAAAGTTAGATCCTAAAATAAAATTAACTTTGTGGGATAAATTTGTTGCTGAAAAGTCTAGTGCTAGTTTATGGGGTGTTTTAGATGAGAAGAATAAAATAAAATTATTAACTAATTTTAATTCGGTAACCGCTCTTGATCAAAGAAATAAATATTTTACTGATTTATGGGAGTCTTTAACAACTGATAAAGACGGCAAAATTCCTAATGAGGTGGCAAGAGGAAATCTTATAACTCTTTTAAATAATGTGGAGATGAAAAAAGCCCCCCTTGCTTCTGCTGGTAAGGGTACGAAATCTGTAAAAGATGCTTTTTTAAGTGCTATCACTGGAGTTGATATAAAAACTTCTACTGTAAGTCCTGGAAATAAATTAGAATATAAAAAAGATCCAGATGCTGGTGGTAAAGAACATATTTTTGCAACAGTTAATTCAGGTAGTGCTACTTTTGATTTGTTAAATCTTCCAGATAATAAAATTAAAGGAGAGCCTGGATTCAAAGTTACAGGTGTTGATATTTCTACTTCTTCATTGAAATTAACTTCTAATTTACAGGGAAATGATAAAATATCTCATACATTTACTATTAAGTTAGCAGATATAACTGGTAATATTGATCTTAGTCAGACTGGGTCAATGAAAGTGAATAAAATGGAGTTTGATCCTTTTTATGGTGCTGGGGGAGATAGAAAAGGTGGTGAAACAGTGACTGCTGAATTAAAGGAGGGTAATTTGGTTTTTGTAGGAAAAGATGGTTATGTAAGAGTTGGTGATAGAATTTATGGAAAAAATACTGGTAATAATGCTAATGATAATTTGAATCTAGTTTTAGGTCCTGGTGGGGCTGTTAAAGCTTCAGGGGATATTTTTGCTATGAATCCTGACAAGACTTATTTGGTTGTTAGGTCAGATGAATCACAATCTATTTATAGTGGTAAGGCAACTGGTTCTGGAATTATTATAGTACCTCAAGTAGCCGATGGTAAACCTTTCTATGGAGTAATAATCAATGGTGTAAAACAAGGAGAAGGTAAGAGAATTGAAGTTGTTAATGGACAACCACCTACAAAAGTAGGTGTAGTTGCTATGGATAGTAATAATATTGTTGTTGCAAGATATTCTGATAATTCAGTTTTTATTTTTGATAAGGTTCCAAATAATCAATTGGTTGAAATAACTTTTGCTGATGGTAAACCTGGTTGGGGAACTCCTGATCAAAAACCTGTTGAAACTCCTACGCCTTCTGGAAGTTGTCCTCCTGGACAACCTGGTTGTGGTTCCTGTCCTGGTCCTGGATGTCCTACGCCTCAACCTAACACTCAACAGCCAAGAGTTCTTCAAGAGGGGAAGTCTGCGGCTAGAGGTGATGAGGTTACTCCTCAAGTTCCTGGTGCGCCTGCACCACAAATTCAGCAGCAAGTAGGAAACAAATTATTTACTCCTGAACAAATTGGAAAAACTGCTAATCTGATTAGAGTTGCTGGGGGAATTCCTCTGGATCAAATGAGGCAAGCTCCAAGTCCTCTTCCTCCTGGTTGGGGTTGGCAGAAGAATTCTCAAAATAAATATATTTTAGTAAAGGAATAAAAAACATATTTTAAAAATAAAAAACAAAAATAAATAAAACAAAAAAGAGATGAAAATTATGAATTCTAAATTATCAACTCGCGCTTCGAATCAGTCGTCTAATTTAATTTTCCCTAATTCAAAACACTCGAACTCGCATTCAGACATTGATATTAATAATAAATTTTTCGCAATGTCTAAACGCTCGCAAATAAGCATATTTGTAATTGTTGCAATTGTGGTGGTAGGGGTTGTGATTATTCTTATGTTTTTGAGCAAGGGTGGTGGGGGAATTATTAATATTATTGAACAAAGAGTATCTCCAGATGTTTTGCCTGTGTATAATCTTGTGGAAGATTGTTTGAAAATGACAGGAGAAGATTCTCTTGTTTGGATTGGAAATACAGGCGGTTATTTAGTTCCTAATGATAATTCCTTTAATGATGTTGCCTATTATTTTTCTAATGGGGAAAATCAAATGCCTTTAAAAGAATTTATGGAAACTCAAATATCTTCTTATATTGATAATTTTCTTGTTTTTTGTTTTAAGGATTTTTCAGATATTTCTAATTTTAGTGTTAATTATAGCATTGTGAAATCAAAAACTAGGATTGAAAACAACAGTGTTTTTATTGATGTTAATGTTCCTTTAGATATCTCTAAGGGGGATAGAAAATATTATTTAAAAAATTTCAAGACTGAAATTCCTGTAAGATTGGGTGTTATTTATGATGTTAATAAACAAGTAATGAATGAGCAAATGAAAAAGAAGGATGCTATTTGTTTTACTTGCCTAAAAAAAATAAGTGAAGAAAATAATGTTACTATTAATATGTTTGATGGGGAAAATAATACTGTACTATTTGTAATTGATGATCAACTTTCAAATATTAATGGAAAAGGTTATTCATTTTATTTTGCAAATAAATATGAGTGATATTGGTAATTTGATTGGATAATTAGGAGGATTAGAAATTGGGATAATTTGGATAAACATAAGGGGAATAGAAGAAAAACTATTGGTAATGTGATTAGATAATGATGAGGGTTAGAGATTAAGATAATGGGGCTAAGGAAAATTAAAAGGAGATAGGGGTAATGTTGGTAAGACAATAGGTCAGTAAGAAGATTAAGTTAATGAGTGTATAAAAATATAAATAAAAACAATAAATAAAAAATAGAAAAAATGAAGATAAAAACTGGTAAATATACAAAACTTATCCTACTGATAGGTTTTGTATTTATTGTCTTGTTTTTGAAAATGAGTTCTGTTCTTGCATTGAATGGCGTATATTTTTATCAGTATGATGAAACCGAGAAAAAATTCACAGCTGTTTTAAAAGAATTTGATGCTAAGGGGGAGATTGATATTGGTGAGAATAATGGTGGTTATTATATGGCTTATTTATCTAAAGATATTCCTGGAAGTTCAATTGGTTACTTGAAAAATGTTAAGATAAAGAATAATGGGAATGGAGTTATTGTTGAATTCAAGGAAGGCGGTTCATTGGAAAGGCATGAGGAAGAATTAAAAAAATATTTATATGAAAATATAAAATCAGGTGGAAAATTCTATGTTGATGGAAAGGCAAAACTTACAAAAGCTGATTTTGTTTCAACAAAGGATGGCAGTTATGCTTTGAATGGAATTTTTTATGAAGTTAGTGCTGGTGCTGAGTTCAATTATGAGAATCAGAAAACAAAGGTTGTTTTGAATAATGGTGGAATTCTAAAATATTATGCTGAAACTGCTGTTGAAAAGAAAAAGACTTTAGAAAATGTAAAAAATAATGGGGAATTTAGATTTAATGAAAAGGGTGAGCTTATAGTTGCTAAGTTTGAAGTTAGTGCTGATACTGATTTTATTGTAAAGGGCCATAAATACTCGCTTGCTTCAAATTCTAAGGTTAATTTTGAAAACAATCAGGTGGATATTGTTGTTTCTGAAGGAACAAAACTTTCTATTCCTGAAAAAGTAGAGGATGATGCAGATGCAGACTTATTATTTTCATTTTCTACTGATTCTGAAAAAGGAGTAACACTTCCTAGTGGAGATGTTATTGAAAATAAAGATGGAAAAACTGTTGTAAATTACAGAGATGGCTTTTTTCTTCCTAATGCAATGTATAAATTAAAAAATAGCGAAGGAGTTGATGATTTATTGATTAAGACAAATGGGGATGAAACTTTTTTATATTTTAATTTAGATGACATTAACAATGATAGGTCCTATGTTTTTATTGGCGAGGATAAAATAATAACTTCTTTTTTGTCTGGAGAAGGAGCAAATTTATTCATTCTTCCTGAAAATCGGCTTGGAGTAAAAACAACTAGTGATAATACTATTGCTTTTGGAGCAAAAAATGGGAGAGTTACTATTGTAAAACCTGTTGGAGATGAAATTCCCGGTATTAAAATGAGTGGAGATAGTTTTGTGACTCTTGATAAAAGAAGTTTTTATGCAGAGAGCGGTAAATTTTATTTAGACCGTAAACAAATTTTGGCAGGAGATTTTGATAATGGAAAATATTCTGCTTCTGCAAAAGTAAGTGTTGTTGATAATGATGGTAATAATTTGCAAGATTTTGATCTTTATTCAAATGAAAGGGATCATTATGTTTTTGCTTCTGAAAGTGATTTTAAAAGTCCTTTTAAATATTATCAATCCAAAAGTGGTTTTTATTTTTCCTCTAGTTTAACATTTAATCAACTTAATTCTGAATCGCAGAAATTTTATGATTCTCTTGATGCTAAAAAACAGCTGGAAATTGCTGGCTATGCAAATGGTGGTGAAAAAGCAGGTTCTGCAGATCTTCAGATATTAATAAAAAAACTTATTGATGAAGAAATAAGAATAAGGCAAAATCCTGTGAAAGCTAGTTTTAGACTTCGTTATCCTGGTGGTTCTGGAACAATTATTGGTGTTGATAAGGAAGGTTACCCTATTGCTCTTACTGCAGGCCATATTACTACCCAGGCTGGAGCTTATGCTAAAATGGAATTTGCAGACGGAAGTGTTTTAGAAGGAACTACACTTGGGGGGGTATATAATGGAGATGAAAGAGATTTTTGTTTGATTAGACTTAATTCAAAAGTAGAAGGAATTCCTTATGTACCTGTTGCTTCTTTTGATATAAAAGCAGGTGATGTTGTAATGAGGATAGGCACTCCGGATATGGGGGCTTTTGCCTATACAAATGCACGAGTAAGCGAAGTTGGTGGTAATGGATATATGCTTGGAACACAGGATAGTGTTGGTGGACCTATTCCTGGTGAAAGTGGTGGCGGAATATTTATAAATGGTAGGCTTGTTGGAATTGTTTCTGTTACTAATTATCAGGGTTGGGGAGGTTATACTCCAACAAGTGTTATACGAGAATTATTAATTAAATATGGTTATGGTTATTTAATAAAACTTTCAATTGTGCTAATTAGATGACTATTTAATTTATTTTTTTAATCAAAGACTTTAAAAACTATTTTTTCTATTGTTTAGTAAAGAGATAATAATTGTATTATGAAACCTTGGATATGGATTATTGGAATTGTTTTACTGCTATTAATAGCATTAGCTGTTGTTGGATATGTTGGATTTAATTTTTTTAAAAATAAATCTATTCCTAAAGAAATTGTTCCTGTTGAAGAAGCAACTTTTCATATAGATATAAGGGATTATGGATTTATGCCTGAAAATTTGACCATAGAATTGGGTGAAAAGATTGTTTGGAAAAATCTTGGTAAAGAAAATCATAGTGTTATTTTTTCTAAGATGAATTTGAGTTCAGGTGTGATTCTTCCTGAAGCAGACTATAACATTGTCTTTAATTATTCTGGAAATTTTACCTATGGTTGTGGATTACATCCTGATAAGACTGGATTAATAATTGTAGAATAGATTTGTATTATTTTTCCCTAAAACCAAAAATAATATCGCTTTTGGATTTGTATAATCCGTTTGGAGAAGTTCTGTTTGTTTCAGGATGATGCTGGCCACATTCATTGCATGGATATACTGGGTAGTAGGCAGTATGGGTGTTATTGGGTTTGTTTGAAAAATCAATGAATCTGTCTATTGTCCCATTGGTTTTTCTTACTACTGCTTTTTCAAGACTGATTACGCCTCCATTTTTGTCTATAATGCACCAACCTGCTTCTTTTGAGTAACTCCAGGTTATTTGATTTGGTTTTGTAGAATAGTGCCAAGTTTGGCCTATTTTATAGGATTTTATTGTTCTATCCCTATTTTCCACTATTTCTGGAATTGTTGGTTTTTCAGATTGTTCTTGTGCTTGATTATAGGTATCTGGAAATAGGGGCCTATTTTGAACAGGTTCTTGTGCAGAAGAAATAGTTGGAACTAGTAATGTTCCTGCAATCATTGCTTTTTTTAGAATATCTGTTAATGCCATGGTTTTAAGAGACTTTTGTTCTTTATAAATTTTACTATTCTATAGTAGTTTCATTTTATAGGGAATAGTCATTACTATGGGTATTGTGGTTTGAATCTTGTTAGTGGATGAACATTTGTTTTTTTGAGCATGATTAAGTAATGCCAAAATTTTTATGGGAAGGTCATTACAAGTAATGACTTCTTTAAATCAAATAAGATGGATGTAAATAGATCTTCTGTTATAAATGCAACCTTGCTTTGCCTACTAACTAAACTAACTTTTAGAAAAACTTATATGTAAGTTTTTGAATTAACTTGATGAGATACCAATTTTTAAAACCTAATTCTCTGAAATGGTTATCTACTGTCTGGTATCACTAACTTTACAATTCATGATTTGCATAATTATTTATACTTTAAATCATTTTAATTGGAATGGAGTATAAAAAAGGATATTCATTTGAAAATAATGTGATTATAATAAATAGGGAACTAACAGAACTTGATATTTTTGTAAAAGATTTTTTAGAGATATTAAAAAAATATTCAGATTACCTTGTTGTCAGTGGGTTTGTTAGTATTTCAAGTGGAAGAACAAGGGGAACTGAGGATGTGGATATTTTGTTTCCGATTATTGATGAATCTGAATTTTCTCTTTTGTTTAATGAGTTAATAATCAAAGGATTTTGGTGTTATCAGGCAGATGATTTTAAACAAGCTTATTCTTATATTAAGGGATTTAATAGCATAAGATTTGCCCGGGTTGGTGAGATGTTTCCCAATATAGAACTTATTCCTATTAATCCTAGTAAGAAAGCTAAATATTTTGAATTTACACATCCTCAAAAAATAAAAATTGATGGATTTGAATTTAAAATTCCTCCAATTGAATTTGAAATATTGTATAAAGAGATTATTCTTGCTGGAAAAAAAGATATGGAAGATGCAAGGCATCTAAGAACTTTTTTTTCAGATATATTAAACCATAACAAATTTAAGGAGTATGAAAAAATAATAAGCGGTGAATTAAAATGAAAATCAAAAAAATGAGTGATTTGGATTATGTTGAATTATATGCAAACAAATTAAAAGAGGATAATAGGTTATTTTTACAACAAAAAAAACTTATTGAAAGTCAGTTGCATGCTAGTTCTGCTCTTTTTAAAAACAGGTTTGGAGAAAGGAATTTTAAGGAAAATGCTAGAGTTTATTTAAGAGATGTTGGATTAATTACAGTAGAATGATTGAGAATTGGTATTCACAAGGTTTTTAAACAAACTCTTTTTTTAATTACTATGGTTGGATTAAATTTTAAAAAAGCAAAAACTAAAGAAATTCAAGAAACTTTAATACAAGTAGGTTTGAGGATTGCTAAACGTGGAGAAGGAGCATTATTTGTAGTCGGTGATGTGGAATATAATTCTCTTGTTGATCAGAATGTACCTCCTTTTTTAGTTACGGAAAATCCTAAATTACTTGAATCTTTGGCTTTAATGGATGGTGCTGTGATTATTGATAAAAATGGGGTTATGATTGCTTATGGTGCTATGATTAAAAGTACTAAGACTTTTAGAAATTTTGGAACAAGACATAGTGCTGCTTTGACTGCTTCTGGTGTTAAGGGAAATTTGGTTGTTATTGTTTCTGAAGAAGATAAAAAAATAAGAATTTTAAAAAATGGTAAGATGATAATCCAGATTGATGCTTTACAAAAGGATGTTGAAAAGTCAATACCTTATGCTGTTGATTTATTGGAAAGTGTTGGTGCTGGAACAATTGGAATAATTGGAACTAGTTTGCTTATTCCAACACTTGGAATAACTCTTATCCCTGGAATAATTGTTTTTGGAAGTGCTTATTACCTTGGTAAATTATTAACTAAGAGATTTTCCTGAATTTAATTATTTTAAGCAAACAAAACGTTTTTATACTAATTAATTTTATTATTTGTAGATAAAAGGTGATAAAATGATAACTTGGATATTAATTGGATTATTTGTTGTAGCTGCATTAATCTTTATTAAAATGAGCCATTATAGGCATAGGATTTTTGTAGTAACGATTGTAATAGTTGCTCTATTTCTTTATGTTTCTGTTGCCTATGTTGCAAGTAAAAATAATATGGATTTTTCTACTTATGATGGATTAATAAAATCTGTTAAAATTTATGGTGGATGGTTGTTTAATTTAGTTGGAAATTTTAGGAGTTTGACTGGAAGTGCTGTTAGGCTTGATTGGACTTCTACTAATGGTAGTGTGCCTAGTTTTGAAAATGATAATGTTTCTATAGATAAAAATACTAAGACTTCTGGTGGAATAACTGGAAGAGCTAGTGCTAGATTTGCTAATTAAAGATTGTTAGATAGTTTTTATAGTATATTAATAATTGATATTAAAAAGATATATGGGAAGTTTATTAGAAGAGCTGATAATGGGGAAGAATATTTTAATTAAATTTGTTAGATTTATTCAGGAGGAAATATGAAAATACTATTAATTATTCAGGAGGAAATATGAAAATACTATTAATTATGGTTATATTACTGTTAGTTGGTGGTTTTTTAATAATCTCCAATGAAAATATTCGATTAAATAGTTGGGAGAATATCTTACATTTTTCTAATCTATATTATAATTGGTTGATTAATTCTTATGATTATAGCAAGGGAATTACAGGAGATGTTGTAAATTTCTTTAGACCTGGAAAGTAGTTAAATATTTGTCTGCTCAATTAAAGTAATTATTGTTATAATTTATCTGAGAAAGTCTTTTTATAAAAAGATTTCCATGTAGTCTAAATAAAAATTATCAATATTCGCCCAGAATCAATAAAACTCTTATATCATCTAATCTAAACAAATTCTTAAAAATCTCGCATGTGAGATTTAAAATACTGTTACAAATACTAATTTTTATAATCTAATCCCTTGAAATGTTTAATCACTACTAAAATCAACTAATTTTTATAGTGTGTGTTTTTATAAATATTGTGCCGCGGTAGCTCATCTGGTAGAGCGCGACATTGGTAATCCAAAAAATTAAAGACTTTTTGTCTTTTCGGTTTTATGAAAACCAAAAATGTCGAGGTACCGAGTTCGAGTCTCGGCCGTGGCTTATAATCTTTAGATAAGATTTATAAACCAAGTTCTGGGGGATATTATATGGCAATGGATAAAGATTTGGACAAAAAAGAGGATAATTTGGATATTTTAAAAGAGAAATATGATGAATTAAAAGTAAAGTACGATCTTCCTGAATTTTATGAATTAAATAAATTATTTGATATTGAAGATGTTGATACTGAGACTGATTTTTTACTTAGAAGAATTAGAAGAGTGATTACAGAAAGAATTGCTGGTTATTCTAGATTTGTTGATGTTATTTTAAATCCAAGCAATGCGCCTGTTTTCTTTTTTAATTTAATTAAAAAGATTGATAATGGGAAGAAACAGGCAATTACAGAGGTCTATGAAATTCTTGGAAATTTGGAGATGGAGATTATAATTCTTGATTTAGATTATTCTGAAAAAAAGGAAGCTGAATTTATAAAGAAAGTTATTGATTTATTTGACAAGAGAATAAAGAAAGATCTTCTTGAAGTTGTGAAGAGTTTAGGTGCTGTTAGTTTGGATGATAAAAAAGAGACTTCTAGAAGTTATTTTGGATAAGTTTTTGTTAGACTAAATTTTCTATGTCAAGCTCTAACGAAGATTAAGCAAGTAGCATTATTATCCATTTCAATGCTAGAGAAAATAAGTTCATTAGAGCAATATTTCTATGTCAAGCTCTAACGAAGATTAAGCAAGTAGCATTTCAATATCCATTTCAATGCTAGAGACAGGCATTTTAATCTTGTTGTTCTTTAGAACAAAGGGGTTGATTTCTCCAAGAATTCCTGCTGGTTTGTTGTTTATCATTAACTTAGCACATCTTCCTGTGATAAAACTGGGATGTTCTGCTTCTTTTATTTCATATTCTATATCTAACATTCTCATTAAGTAATCTAGAGTTTGTTTTATTTCTGTGAAATTAGCTTTTTCATTGCATAGGCTTATGCAGAGCGATTCTTTTTCACCTATTTTTGTTTCATTTTCCTCATTGTCATAGAATATTTTTCCTATTTCAAATATCTTTTGAGGATAGGTTGCATCAGAGTTATTGCTTAAAACCTCTATTGATTGAGCTAAAAGAGAGGTTCTTAAAATATTGTTTTCTGTTTTTGAATCAATTATTTCTATTAGTTCTGTTTTAAAATCTTTTATTCCAATATTTTTAAATTGTTTTTCTTTTGTTGATAAATGATAAGTAGAAATTTCTGATAGTCCGGTTCCGATTAATATCTCAGATACTTTTCTTTTTAATATTGATATTTTATCTTCTTCTCCAATTGTGGAAATTTGTGGAATTTCTGGAATAAAATTTTCATATCCATAGGAGATTGCTATTTCTTCTGCAATGTCTATTTCATGGAGAATATCGGTTCTATAACTTGGAATTAGGGCAATTGACTGATTCTTATTTTCATAGGAAATATTCATTTTTTCTAATAGTTTTATTATTTCTTTTTCTGTTAGTTTTAATCCCAATGTTTTATTCATAAAATCAATTGAAAAAGGCATTTTTTCAGGTTCTAAATTTGGGGAGAGATATTTTCCTTCTTTATCATTTATTTCCATTGAATATATTTTTCCACCCATGTCATCTAGAGCAGTTACTATTATGTTTAATGCTTTTTTTAAATATCCTAGATTAAATCCTGAAACTTCAATAAACACTTCTTTTGTTTTGTTTGTTATTTTTCCTGTTTTATGAGAATTAATTATTGGTGGCATTGAAAGTATTTCATTATTTGCATCAATGAAAATTGGAAATAGTTCTTCATCTTTTAATAAGTTGGCATATTCTCTTCCTGCAGGATGTTGTGAAAGTATTTGTCTTGCATTTATTTCTCTTGGGAATTCCAATGGTTGAAATCTTATGTCTTCTGGTTTTTTTGCTAGGAAGGTTATTGGAAGTTTTATTTCTTCTAAAGGATAGACTCCTATGGCTAGTTTTTTTCTGTTTCTTCCATAGGTTAAATGAAGTTTTTCTTGAATATCTATTATATTTTTTATTTTTTCATCATCAAATTTTAGATTTTTAACTATTGCGCAAGTAGTGTGGGGACGAACCTTTTTTACTGATTTGTCAATTGTAACTTTATAGTCTTTTTCTGGTTTTTCTATTTTGTATTCCTTTACTGATTTTTTTCCTAGGAAAGAAAGAATTGCTCTTGTAAAACCTTGAAATGATAATAGGTCTGGACGATTTGGGAATATTTCAATTGATATTTCTTCATCTGTTAATTTATCTACTGGAGTTCCAAACATACCTATTTTATTTTCTAATTCAGGTGTAATTTTTCCTATTACTTTTTCAAGTTCTTTTCTGTTTAATGTTAATACTGCCATGTTATTTCATATCTATTATGTAGAATCCAAAATCTTTAATGTCTTCAATTCTATGCATTCTTGTTGGATTGAATTTAATTATTGATTGGGCAATTTTTTTAATTTTTCTTCCTGTATAGGTGTCTGTTTCTGGATCATATTCTTCTAATACTAATGTGTCACCTTCTTTAATGTCAAAATCTGCAAGTCTTATGTCTACTTTCTTTTTTCCATTTAGTATCATCTGGAAATACTCTGGCCAAACTTTCTTTTTTATTTCTGTCATTTTATTTTTTTCTGATTATTAAATTTAATTTGTTTTCAAGATTATCAAATCGGTTATTTATCATTATATTATTTTTTTCCATTTCATTTCTTAATTTCAGAAAGCTCATTGCAGTTTTTTTGTCCATTTCAGATAGTCTTAATAAATTATTTTTGTTATTATTATATAAACTTCTCCATAAAAATAATTCTGAACTTCCTAAAGCTAATCCAATTGAAATTATTGCACTTGAATCCATTGGAGATTCATGAAGCATCCAAATTGCTATTCCTATTATATATAAAATTATTAGCCAGAAAATTACATCTTCAATTTTTAATTTTACCATAGTACTCCTCTAAATAATGCATATACAGATATACTCATCAATATGATTATTAATAACCAAAATAATATGTCTGTTATTTTAATCTTGTTTTTCATTTTATTTCCGCCATATTTTCATGTTTCTTAATTTATTTATGTCATTTCCATACATGTCTCTAAAATCATTTATTTTAAAGAATTCCATTATTATCCTATCAAAACCAGGGCCCCATGCGAGTATTGGTATATGTCTACCAAAAATAGGTATTGTGACTTCTGGCCTGAACATTCCTGCTCCGCCTAGTTCAACCCATTTGTTAAAAATTGGATGAAAGATATCTATTTCCAAAGATGGTTCTGTGTAAGGGAAATATGATGGGCGGATACGAATTTTTTCATAACCCATTTTTTTAAAGAATTCTTTTAAATATCCTAATAATTGACAGAAATTTGCATTTTCATCTACAACAATTCCCTCTGTTTGGTTGAATTCAAATCCATGGGTTGCATCAACTGTTTCGTTTCTGAAACATTTTCCTAGTGCAAAGTATTTTGCAGGAAACTCTTTTTTTTCATGTATTTTTCTTAATGTTTGAATTGAAAGGCATGTAGTGTGTGTTCTTAGTAAGACTTTTTTTGCATCTTCTTCTTTCCATTCGTATTCCCAGCCTTTGCTTCCCTTTATCTTTCCTTCATGTGCTGCTTTTATCTCATTCACTAATTTTTTGTCTGGAAGTTTTGCTATTTTATTTGCTATGAAAAAAGTGTCTTGCATTTCTCTTACTGGATGATCTTGGGCTGTAAAAAGAGCATCAAAATTCCAAAAAGAACTTATTGCCATTGTTCCTGTCATTTCTTTAAATCCCATTTCTAGCCATGTTTTCTTAGCATAATCTGTTGCTTGATTTATAAAATATTTTTTTCCACCTGAAATTCTTGGAACAGGGCTTTCAATGTCATATCTTCTGAATTTTTTTCCATGCCATGCACCTGTTTTGATTAAAATAGGTGTTATTGCTTCAATCATGTCTTTTGATTTTGAAAAATCATGCTTTATTAGTTCTTCACCTAATTTTGTTGGATAAATTTCCAGGGTTTTTATTTCATTGATTTCTATTATATCTTTTCTTGAGTTTAGATTGTTCAGTGAAAATTGTTCTTCTGGCTTTAAATTCTCATATTTTCTTGGAAGTGATTCAAGAAAGTGTTCATCAAGTGTTTTTTCAATTAATCCCTCTTTTTTTCCTGAAAGAATAATGTTTCCATTGATAAGGTTTATTAGAGCTTTCTTTTTTAATGAACCTATTGCTGCTTTGAATTCATTATCATTTAATCTTGATTCTTTTTGAGCTTCTTGTAGTGAAACTGAGTTTTTCTTTGCGATTATATTGCTTAGTCTTCTTTCAGGAAGTCCTAATTTAGCGTATAATAATCCATTTAATCCAAGTTCTATTTTTGTTTCTTTATTTGTTTTTAGGGTTACTAATCCTTTGTTTGAAAGAAATTCTAGTGAACGAACAATGCTTGTTTTATCAAGGCCTGTTTTTTCATTTATTTTATTAATATTTTTTTCTTTTAAAAATGGCAGGATTTTTATTTCATTAGGTGAAAGAGATTCAATCAACTTTTGAATATCATTGTCTTTTCCTTGCTTTTCCATATAAAGAGTAGAAAAAGAGATTTTATAAAGGTTTTTCTGGTGTTATCGGATTTTTATTTTTTCCTTGATTAGTGCTTCCCTTTAAAGTTGTAATAAAACTCAAGATATCAAGCTTAGAATATTTATCTTCTGGCCAGAGAATTATTTGAGTTTTGGTTTTTTTACATAGAGCTATGTTTTGAATTATTCTTGCTATTGTTTTAGATTTATCCCTTTTATTTAGTTTTTTTAATTTTTCAATGTCAATGGCGATAGATATATTATTTTTTGTAGCTAGTCTACAGAGAAATTCATTTAATCCAGAATCTCTTTGTTTTAGTTTATCTTTTCTATAGTGGAGTTCTGGGGATAGAAGAATATTTACTCCTTTAATTTCTAGAACTTTTCTATTGAACTCTTCATCATCTGCTCTAACTATTATTTTTTCTTCTGGAGTTTGTTTTTTTGTTTTTTGTATTAGATTTCTTATTTCTTGTAGATTTGTTGTTTGAATTATCATTTTTTTATCTTACTTTAGCCCATATCATATCATCAAGGTATTCTTTATTTTTAAATTTGTTTTTTCTTAAAATTCCTTCTAGTTTATATCCTGCTTTTTTTAAAACTCTTGCAGAAGGTTTATTAAATGTTCTACATATGGCTGTTATTCTTTTTAATTTATATTTTTTAAATGCATAGTCTGT
>JAGVWZ010000019.1 GCA_018304045.1 Candidatus Pacearchaeota archaeon
AGGGCAATGAAGTATATAGAAAATCAAGAAATGCATCATAGTCCGGTTTCAATTTACTAAGGACGCCGTCCACTTTAGTGGACGGAGGATGTCACAATAATAAACAATTTAGGTTATAATCCGATTCAATTTTTCCAAACAATTTTATCCATGGAAACTTTTTCTTTTTTTGTTGGATAGGCTATGCTTGTTAGTTCTTCTGGTTCAAACCACAGTTGGATTTCTTTTTTTGCATTTTCTTCTGAATCTGAAACATGCATTACGTTTTCCATTATTTGTAGTTTTGAATTAACTCTTCCATATTTCCCCCTTATTGTTGTGGGATCTGCTTCTTCTGGATTTGTGCTTCCTGCGAGTTGCCTTATTTTGGTTATTGCATTTTCTCCTTCATAAACTAAGGCAAAAACACGATTTGTATGGTATTGTCCTTGAATATATTTTAAAATATTTTCAAAAATTTCATTACCCTTTTTATCTCCTTTTTTTTCAATTAATCTTTGTCTTAATTCTGAATAATGTTTTTCAGCAAGTTCTTTTGATACACTTACAACCTTTGCTCCAATTATTTTAAATTTTGTTTCAGAAAGGGCTGTGATTATATTTCCTGTAAGAGATTTTACAAGGCCATCTGGTTTAATTATTACAAGACATTGTTGAATCATTTTTCTTATTTTTTTTAGTTTATATTGTTAGCTTATGCAGAACTCATTAGTTAGGCAAGGCTGAGAGTGGGATGTTAAATTGATTATAGATTATTCTGTTTTTTCTTCTTTCTTTTTTCTTGGTTTCCTTTCTTTCTTTGGAGTAGCTGATTCAGATTTTTTTGAATCTGAAGAATTTTCTTCTTCTGATTCTTCTTTTTCTATTTTTGAAGCTGTTTCTTGAGTGTCTTTTATTTCTTTTTCTGCTTTTTTTATTCTTTCTTCCTCTAATTCTCCAAACTGATCGATTACTTCTTCTTGATATTCTTTTTTCTTTTCTATTGGTTTTGGTTTTATTTTTGGAACTTCTTCTGGATTCAATGGTCTTTTAATTTCTAATATTCTTATTTCACATAGTGAAAGAGGATAAGTTTTCTTTAGATAAAGTGAAAGTCCTTTTTGCAATTTATTTATTAATACTTCATTAAAAATTTCTTCATCTTTTTTTTCAGCAATGTAATCTTGAAGCCAGTTTTTACATTTATTTCTTAATGTTCTTCTAACTGCTTTTGAAACTCTTTTTCTTGTTATTAAAAATGGTTTTATTAAAAGCATGCTATCTTGTGAAGGGGTAGCGAAAGAATCTTCAACATAGCTTATTCTTTTTCTTATCATTCTTCTTATGAAATAGGACATAAGCTTGATTTTTTCCGGATGTGCAACTGGTTTTTTATTTTCTAATTTTATTTTAACAACTGCTTCTACACTTTTTCCTTTTAATTGTCTTGTTAAATCTAATTTTATTGTTTTTCCGACTAATTCTTCATTTGTGTTTCCAATTAATTCTATTTTTGATCTAATTATTGGAATTTCTACTTCTAGGAATTTTCTTCTTCTGATTAAGACTTTTGTTTGTTTTCCCGCCATTATTCTACTACTATTTTACTTACTCTCCTTGAATGTTTAGCTAATTTTGATTTTTTGCATTCTTTACAAGTGTAAATTACAACTCTTCTCATTGTTGTTTTTGTTTTTCTTTTCCAAGATTTTATTGCTTTTTTACTTCCCCATTTTCCTTTGTTACCCATTCCCCTATTTTTTCCTCTTGCCTTTGCCCTCGATAATGAACCCCATGCTAAAGGACCTCTTTTAAATCCAGTAGAAACTAGGTCTATTTTTTGATCTGTTCTTTTTTTACAAAAAGGGCAGAAACGTTTTGTTGCTTTAGGTAGTTTCATATTATTTATTATGGTTTATTGATTGTTTGCAGGATAAGTTAGTTAAGCATCTGGTTAGATTAATTGTTTTTATCTTCTAACCTTTATTAAATATTGGATAGTAAGAGGGTTTTTAAAGGTTTCTCAGGTTATGGTGTCGGAGTTAAACTTTAAATATAATATGCTAGTTAATATATGATGGAAAATAAGGTTACAGAAGCTTTGCAATTAGATAAATTTCCTCAAGAATATTTGGAATATTTTAACAAAGAGGGAGAATTGGTTAGAAAGTCTATTCATGGAAAGGTATTGGATATTGGATGTGGAAATGCAAGATTGCTTCCATTTATACATGATAAATGTAGTTCTTATATTGGATTAGATAATGATAAAGAAGCAATTATAAATAATAATTTACTCAAAAAAAAGTTTTCTAATGTGGATTTTATTCAAGGAGATGCTAGAGATTTGAAAAAATTATTTTCAAAAGAAAAATTTGATGTTTCTGTTTGCCTTTGGAATACTTTACATATATTGGGGGATGAAACACTTATGTTGAAAAATATTAGTGAAGTTACTAATGATAAAATTATTATTACCCTTGTTGCTAAAAATTCTCAAAGTTTAAAGGCAAGGGCAAAATATTATGATTTATTTAAAATTCCTTATACTATTGATAATAATTCTCAGATTATTTATTCTAAAATTTGGGGAGAATCTAGGGCTTATTCTGGGGACTATTTTAAAATATTAAGTGAAAAATCGGGAATTCCTTTAATTGAGTCTGGAAAAATAGGATTTATGGCTATTTATGGTATTTTTGATTGTTCTAGAAAATAATGGAACAAAGAATTTTATTTAACAAAGGAAAACAAAGAGAATTTTTAGATTTAGTTGTGAAAAGATTAAATTGTATTTCGGTTAGGGGTATTTTGCAATTTGGTTTTGATGTTAAATATAATAGTTTGAAGAGTTATTATTGTGAAAGAAGGTCTCTTCCAAAAGGATTTTTTGAAGGTTTGTGTCATGTTGCGAACATTGATAGGAAAAAACTTAGATTTAGTGTTGTGGGCGGTAATTTTGGACAAAGGATAGGGGGTTCAAAATCTAAAAGATTTTGAAGAGAAAGGCGGAAATGTTGGAAAGAAGGGTTAGATAATTTTAAATTCTTGAGAATATTAGTTATTTTATGGGCGTATAAGCTAGTGGCAAACTGCATCCTTGACGTGGACGATTCCCAAGTTCGATTCTTGGTATGCCCATTTTATTGGTATTTTAAATTTATTAGTAGTTATTGTAGGATAAAAACTAATGAATTGAGTATTTAATCAGGAAGATTTGTACTATTATTGTCAGGTATTTAATAAAGCATCATTCTAATAATATTTATATATGATGTTTTATTATTTTATTAATGGAAAAGAGAGGGAAAATAAGTAGGTTGTCTAGGAAATCACAGATTGCTATGTTTATTATATTTGCCATTGTTATTTTTGTGGGAATTCTAACATTTTTCTTACTTAAAGATAAGATTCTTCCAAATAATGTTCCTTCTGAATTTAAGCCTGTTTATGAATATTATCTTAGTTGCATTAATGCAGAAACTACTCAAGGTACTTTTCTTCTTGAACAAAGTGGAGGATATATTGATGATATTAGTTTTTCTCCTGGAAGTGTTTATATGCCTTTTTCAAATAAACTTAGTTTTATGGGATTTGGAATTCCCTATTGGTTTTATATTTCTGGAAATGGTTTGAAAAAAGAACAGGTTCCAAGTAAGGAAAAAATGCAAAATCAGTTGAATAATTTTTTAGTTAGAGATTTAGGAAGTTGTGATTTTTCTAGTTTTCAAGAACAGGGATTTGATGTTATTTTAGGTGATGTTGAAGATGTTCAAACAAAAATACTTGGAAAATATGTTGAAGTAAGAGTTAAACAGGATTTGATTATAAGTAGGGATAATTCTACTTGGATTGGAAAATCTCATTCAAAGGAAGTAAAATCAAGTCTTGGGACTCTTTATGATGTAGCTAGAAAAATCTATGAATATCAGAAACAGAATTTATTTTTAGAAGAGTATGGTGTTGATATTCTAAGATTATATGCTCCTGTGGATGGAACTGAAATAAGTTGTAGTTCTAAGATTTGGGATGTTAATAAGGTTAGAAATGATTTAGTTAATGCTTTAGAGGCTAATGTTCCACAAACAAAAATAAAAGGAGATTATTATGTTTTAAGCAAGGAAGAAAATAAATATTTTGTAAAAGACATTGGGGAAAATGTTAATACTAATGTTAATTTCTTATATTCTAGGTCTTGGCCAATGAGAATGCAAGTTTGGCCTTCTGAAGAAGGGGTTATGAGGGCTGATCCTGTTGGTTTACAACAGGGACTTGGAATGCTTGGATTCTGTTATGTCCCTTATCATTTTGTTTATGATTTAGGATATCCAGTTCTTGTTCAGGTTTCAAATGAGGAAGAAATTTTTCAATTTCCTTTGGTTGTTTATATTGACAAGACTAAACCAAGAAGTTCTGAAAATATAAGTTCTATGGTAAATAGTGTTCCGGAATTATGTCAGCATAAAATATCAACTAAAACAGTTTCTACATTTAGTAGTAATCTAGATTCTGTTGAAGCACACCTTAGTTTCAAGTGTTTTGATACAGAATGTGCTATTGGAAGCACAAAAATTCAGGATGGAGAAGCTAGTTTTACAGGAGGATTTCCTCAATGTGTAAACGGATTTATAATTGCAAGTGCAAGTGGATATAAAACTAAAAAATATTTGGTTCAATCCTTGGAAGAAAATAATATTCAAATTATTTTAGATAAAAAATATAAATTAAATTTAGAATTGACAACAGGTGGAAGAAAAAAACCAGACTATGCTGTTATCACTTTTACAAAGGATAATGATACTACTACTGTGGCTTATCCTGAACAAAGTATTGTTGAACTTACAGAGGGACAGTATGAGATTAAGGTTTATACCTATGGTTTCTCAGAAATAACTCTTGAAGGAAGTACTAATCAGAAATGTGTTTCTGTTCCAAAAGCTGGATTTTTAGGAATATTTGGATTTAATGAGGAAAAATGCTTTGATTTAACTATTCCTGATCAAGTTGTTGATCAGGTTATTTCAGGGGGTGGAAAACAAATGTATTACATTACTCAAAGTGAATTAAGTGGTGCAAAAAAAATTGTAATTAATGCTGAAGATTTTGGCGTTGCTAAAAAAGCAGAAGATTTGCAGGTTAATTATAATCTTATTGAAATATTTGGATTAGATGTAAGTTTTGAAAGATGAAGGTAAAAATAAAATGAGAAAAAAAATAAAAGGGTTGGGAATATTTGTATTAATTGTATTAGTAATTAATATTAATCTGTATTTGGTATTTGCAGATACTGTTGTAAATAATTATTATGGAACTGGTACCGGTACTACTGGTTATAGTGGAACAACTGGAACATTTACAGGAGGAACAACTCCTACTAGTACAACAAGTTATACAGGAACTACTGGGACAAGTGGCTATAGTGGAACATCTGGAACCACTGGAACATTTACAGGAGGAAGTTCTACTGTCTCTTCGACTGCAGGTTATGATTCTGGTTTTGGGGGCATAAATGTTCAATATACAAATCCAAGTTCTGGTGGAAGTTATGGTTATGTGAATCCTAGTCAATATTGGGGAGATTATGGAAAAGAGAATTGTAATGTAAGGCAGGATATTTTTATGCAGATATTGCCTTTTGGCTGCAGTCCTGCTGTTGTGCGAAGTGATTTATTAGAAGAACAGAATGTTCCTGTATTTTGTAAAGTAATGTCTATTCAGGCAAATCCTTTAATTGATGTTTCTAGAATAAGGAGTATTAGTTTTAGTGGGAAATATCCTAAAGGTGTTTCAGGAGTTAGTTATTATCCTGCAAGAGCAGCAATTGCTGGAGCAAATAATGGTATGAGAAATCTTGAACAAAGTCCTGTTAATACTGAGATGGGATATTTAGTTATTGTTCTTGCAAGACAACCTATTGAAGCAAACATGACTGATTTTGTTGAAGGAAATATTACAGCAAGTATTGATTATGATTCTGAAGGTGCCTATGGCATTGGAAAAAATAATTTTTATTTAAGTGAAATGAGTGATGCTGATTGGCAAAGTGATTATAAACAATATGGATTTTGGAATGGTAAGGGATATATTAGGGCAGAAAGTATTGAGCAAGATACTGCAACTATTGGAGTCTATAGGGATGATAATGTAAGAGTTTCTGGAGTAATGCTTAAAAGAGGAGAAACTTCTAAGGATATTTTTCTTCCTGGATTTTATTGTGCAGCAGGACTTAATATAAGACTTGAGGGAATTGATGTTCCTGTAGATAGTGCATTATTACAAATTAATGATCAGCAGATATGGGTTGCAAAAGGAGATACTATAATGGATGGAAAATGTAAAGTTACTGATTTGAGAACTTCTGGTGGTGGTGGAAATGTTATGTTGAATTGTCCTGGAAAAAATGGAAAAATAACCTTGAGCTTAACTCCTGGAAAAGCTAGTTTTACTGCAGGTTTTGGAATTGGTAGTTTTGCAGTTGGTGATAAAATAAGTGAAGAAGAAAATGTTTATTTGGCATATTTAGGAAATGATGTTGATGGAAGAAAGTTTGCAGTATTAGTAAAGGATGGATTTTCAGATACAAAAAATGAATTTGCTGAAAAAGGAATTTATGATATTGTAGATAAGATTGTTGTAAATACTAATAAAAATATTTTTGATTTAAGAAATTCTATTATTTCTAGTATTCAAAGCAATTATTTGAAAAAGTTTTCTAATATTGATAAAGCAGAAATAGAAAGCAAGGTTGAAGTTTATGTTTTAGGTGAAAATGAAGAAGCATTTGGATTTAAACTAGATAGCGTGGCAATTGGAAAGGATAACAGATTTATTACTAGTGATTCTCCTGAAAATGAGAAATTAGCTTTTGATTATTATAGTAAATCTGTGGCAGAATATGAAGAACTTGCAGATTTATATCCTGGTGAAAAAAGAATGGAAGGTGAAGATCCTTATGCTGCTATTGGACTTTATGAGGCTGGAAAATTATCAAAAGAATTTGATATGAATGCAAAAGCTCAGGAATATTATGATAGATTAGTGAAAACTTATCCTGATTCAAATGTTGCTAGAATGGTTTCAAGTCAGGGAGATTTATTAAAATATGACACTACAAAATCTAAATCAACTTTTTCAATAAATAATCAACAATATATTATTGATTTGCTTGATTTCAAGAAACCTAAGAAAACTTCTCTTAGTGCTGTTATTTTAATTGACGAGAAAGAAGTTTTATTGGGATTCAATGAGATACATACTATTTCAAGAGATAATGAAACATTGAGTATTCAGTTGAGAGAATTAAAAGATGATTATGTTGTTTTAAAATTAGACCGAGTTATTGGTAAAAACAGAAGTGTTTCTAGGATTGAAAAATTAATGAATAATAATGGGCAGGTTAGTTTTGAAGGAATAAATATAAAATTATTAAGTATAAATTTAGATAAACAGGCAAAAGTAGTTCTTATTCCAAAATCTTTTGGAACAAGAGCTCAGTCTAATTTTTCATTTAAGGTTGGAATTGAAAAAAGAGCTATTAATTTGAGCACAGAACAATCAAGAGCAATGCTTGATAGTTTAATGAAGAGTTTAAAACAATGGGAAGATATTAATAATAAACTTGGGAATGTTGTTAGGGTTATGAAAGGAGCTTGTTTTGCAACTTCTGCTGTTCTTATGGTTAAAACTTATTTAAATGGAATCAATGGAGCAAGCATAGCAAGAAATGCTATTATGACTTCTAAAAATGGCTGGAATGACATTTGTGCTAAATTTGTTAGTGAGAAAAAATATTCAACACTTCAACAATGCCTTCTTGATAAAAGCGCGGAAATTGATAGGGATGTTCAGATTTATGGAGATGAAATAAAAAAGACAAATGATATATTAAAAGGAATACAGAATTCTGTTGGAAAAACTAAAACAGATATATTGGATTTTTCTGGCCAAGTTGACCAAAAAAAAGTTGAAGAAGAATTCAAGAAAAAGTTTGATGAAATGTGTGGTGGAGCTAGTGGAAGTGTTGAATTGCCTGATAAGGACAAGACAATTGTTCCATTTACAGGTGCAAATGGAATTTGTAATATGGATATGACTCATGAACAAAGAAGAAATATTTATACTTTGTATAATGTTAAAAATTCTGGAAGTTCTGTTTTAAATGATGTTGTTAATCAGGAACTTGGAAAGAATGTTTTAGAGGTGAAGAATTATGAAGAACTGAATAGAGCTAAGAATATTGCTGATGCAAATGGAAAAAATTATAATGTCAATATTCAAAGCATTACTCCTGCTGGAGATTCTGTTACAATGGCCGATATAAAAAGAATCACAAAGAGTGATGTTGGTGGAAGCACTGTTTTGAAAAATTTCAAGGAAGGAAGCAATGTTGTTAGGATATTCATACCTCCAAAGAAAACTTTTGGCAATAACTTTTTTGAAGCTGATCCTGAGGTTGCTGGAAAAGAAGTAATAGTTGAAGTAAAAGAAGTTTCTGGTGCTAAGGGAACATATACTATTGGAGATAGAATTTATACAATTGACGGAAAAGAAGTAACAGGCAATGCTGCAATTTCTGTAAAAAATTATATGAGTCTTGCTGGAATAAGCAAAATAAAACAAACTGATAATAAAGCATATCATAATCAAATGGTTGATGCTGGCAAGTTGGTTGTAAAATATTTTGACAGAACTCCTTACAAAGGATTGCCTGCTGAGGTTCCATTTGATATTAATGAAGGATGGTATGTTGAATTGACTTACATATTGACTGGATTTGGAAAGCCCTATGATGAATCAGGCAGGCCTATTAATTTTTACATATGTAATGTTGGTGATAATGGTAAAATAGAGTTTAAGCAAAGTGGTGATGATATTTGTAGATATTATAATGCTGAAACAGGTGCTGATTTGAATTTTCCAGGAATGAGTGCTGGAGATTCTAGAAATTTAGTTAGCAAGGCTATAAATGCAATTAATGAGGCTGCTAAGCAATATGGCAAAGATAGGATAACTATAAATGGAAATAGTTTTAAGTCAGGAACTTCTTTTGGAGGAGAAGATGGAAGATGTTCTGATTTTATGAGCCCTACTGATTGCAATATTTTATTCAATGTTTGTGATCCTGTTATTTGCCCTAGTTCTAGATGTGATCTTGGTGGAGAATACAGAGTTGATAATGTTATACAGTCTGGAATAATTGGAAGTTTAACATTATGCTTACCTAATATGAGGGAAGGGATTGCAGTTCCTATTTGTTTGTCAGGAGTTAATGCTGGTTTGGAGAGTTACATAAGTATTTTGAATTCTACTGCTCAATGCTTGAATGAGAGTTTGGAAACAGGAAGAAATATTGGTATTTGTGATGAAATAAAAAGTATTTACATTTGTGATTTCTTTTGGAAACAAGCTACTCCATTTTTAGGATTGGTTCTTCCTAGACTTGTTGAAGGACTTTATGGCCAGGGAACAAGAGGTGGTGGAGAATATCTTACTGTAAAAAAATCTTGGGAAAATACTCAAAATGCAATTACTTATTTCACTAATCAATATGCTGTTAATTCAATGCAAGCATTTAGTCAGAGAAATACAGAATTAATAACAACAACTGATATTTGCAAGAATTTTGCTTCATTTTCTACAGGCGGGATTAGTAGTTTGTTCAGGAATTTAATTGAACCTGATAGTCCTGTTCAATTTAGTGCATGGTTTAGTGAAAATGTTCTTACAACTGCAACTATCCCTCCAACTTCTCATTATAAGGTTTATTATCATATTTATTCTGGAAAAGATGTTGGAAGCTATTTTAGTATTTATTTAAAAAATCCAACCCAGGTTAGTAATGTTAATTCTATTGGATATTATACTGTTGCAAGGGGATTTATTCCAAGAGGTGGACAGGTTGATGAAGCAAGGGATTTTACAGGTCCTGCTGGATTTAAACAATTATGTGTTAATGTTAATGGAAAAGATGAATGTGGTTTTGGAAGTGTAAGCACTTCTTATATGCTTAATAGTTTAAGTGATAAATATGTTGAACAACAAATAAGAACTGATATTAAAAGTGAGAAAGAATGTGTTTCTGGAACACCTTCTGTTTATAGTTTAATTAATCCTAATCTTCAGGCAGGTGTTGAAAATAGTTTACAAGGACAGTTGTATAATCAAGGAATAATAAGAGTATGTGCTAGTGAAAATCCTGGAAAAAAAGTTCTTTCAACAGGTGAATATGATAAAACTAATTCTACTTATGATAGATGGAAAGATGTTGGATATTGTGATGATCCTACAATAAAATGTTGGCTTGATACAAATTCTGTAAAAAGTGTTGTAAATAACAAGGCAATATTGAATGAGACATTGGATAGGGTTAATCTTGCCCAGTTAGGAGTTAATGATTATTGGACTACTGATGAGAGCATGAGTGTTTCAATAAAGACTAAGGAAGATATTGATAATTTAATGATAAGTCCTGATGAAACTCAATTCACTGTTCAAACTAAAATTCAATCTATTGAAACTAATTTGAATAATTTAAAGAAATTAGGAAATAATAATTTTTACAGAGCAAGAGGATATTATTTACTTGCTAATTTATATCGGAAAGTTGCAGAGGGAGTTTTGCAAATTAAAAATGTTATTGAAGATAGTGGAATTATGGGGGATGTGGTTCCTGGTGATGAAGTAACTGTAAGTGAATATGGGAAAGTTGAATACAGTGATATTGGTGGTATTGAGTCTGATTCTCAATTGTATGTGGAAGTTTATGAAAATAATGAATTGGTAACCTATGAAATAAAGAATTTTGATTATAATTTACAAACTGTTACTCTTTATGATGGAAGTGTTAAAAAAGTTGGTAAAGATTTTAATGGAAGAATTATTTTTATTGGTGATGGTATAACTAGTGTTGATGATACTAATACTGGTGATGAAAATTTTGGTGAAGATATAGTTGATATTGATGCAGAAACTTCTGGTTATGAATTTATGTTAGAATTCCAGGATGGAACTTCTGAGACTAATCTTTATTATAGATATACTAGTGAATGGCTATGGTCTTTTAATAATAATCCATCTTTTGTTGCAGAAGACTGGCATAATTCTCCTGGAAATTATGGACTTAATCTTAAAAATCAGGCTTTTGTAAATGGATTAAGCGGAAAAAGTTGTGAAGATGGATTAAAAGATATGGCAATGAGAACTATTAAGAATGAGGAAGGTGGATATTTTTCAAATGCTGCTTTAGTATTGAATTATAATAAGAATTCAAAAACATTTTCAAATGATGAATTAATGAATATTTATAAAAATCCTAATTGTGCTGGTTTGAAGATTTGATTTTTGATGGATATTTCAGATAAAGTTAAAATTTTTATGAGAAAGTCTTTTCAAGAAAAGATTTCCGTATATTGGGTTAGAGAAAGATGAGATTTTATATATAGCTCTAATAGAAAAGTACTTTCAAAACTGAACTAATTCTTAGAAAAATGAATTTATGAATTTTTAAAATAATTTTGAACATACCTATTTTTTAATCTGATTCTTTAAGGTTTTTATCTAGATTTTGTAATTCCCAAGATTTTTAAAGACAGCTGATTTATATTAGAAATGGTAGAAATTATTTTTAAAAGAGAAATACCTGAAGCATATGCTGCTGAACGGGATTTTGTAGAGAGTCTTTTGAAAGAATATGGTTTAAAAATTGAGAGAAAATTAGGTGAGGATATTTCTTTAGAAGTTGTTATAAAAGATTATGGGAAGACTAAGACGAATAATGTTGATGTGGCAATAAGGATTATTTGTTCTGGTAAGGCAAGTTGTTCTAGGTATTTTTTTGAGGCTAATTCTGGGGATAGGGATTTAGGTAAGGCAATACATAATTCTCTTACTAAGCTTAATACTGAAATAGAGCATAAATTGCATTTAAGTGATCAGGGTAAGAGATAATCATAGTGCTGGAAGAAGAGCAAAGTTCTAGATTGTTAAGAAATATATCCTTCTTTAAAATTCTTACATTCAAGCAGGATGTTTTTTACTTCTTTATTTTTACATTTTTTATTAATAATATGGATATTTTCTTTTTTAAATGAAATACCATAATACTCTTTGTTATATTTTTTGTAAATCCATTTGTCCTTTTTAACTTCAATCCCAATATCATTAAATAATTGGATTAAATCTTCCCATAGCTGTTTGCTAGAGGTTGATAGTCCAAATCCCCTCATTCTTCTTCCCCCTTCAGTTACCATTATTCCTATTATAAATGCGGATTTTATTCTTTTGTTTGAATCTTTTATGAATTCAGGAATTTTAACAATATTACTTTTTTTACCTGTAGGTATTTCAAATATATTTTTTATTATTGTGTGAATTGCTTTACTATCAATTGTTAAACGATATCTATTTTTCTTATTTTCAATCCATTGATTTATATTAAATTCTTTATTAAAAATGTTGATACAAATAATTCTAAATTTTTCTATTAATTCCTTATCAAATCCATCTAATATTATTTGAAATTTCTCTTTTTGCAAGTGTCCATCTTCGATTATAGCTGCTATAAAACAAGCTAATTGTTCGTCTAAAATTAATGGAATCCTTATATTTTTTGAAGGGCCAAATTTTGCTTTTACAACTATCTCAGTATTATTTTTAGAGATAGTTTTCATGTCTTTTAAACAATCTATAATTTCTTTTTTGTAGGTCATATATTTTTAATAATTATTTTATTAATAAATGTATTGTTACGTACTCCGTTTTTAAACCCGTTTAAAAAAATAAGAAGTTTTTTATATGCTTAAAAACTTAATTTTCTATGAAATAAAAAGCATTTATAAAGTAATAGTTTGATGGATAAATGCTTTATTATTTGCGGGGATGCCGGAGCGGTCAAACGGGTTTGGTTTAGGACCAAATGCTTAGTGCTACACAAGTTCGAATCTTGTTCCCCGCATAGATTTTGTAGAAAGATTTTTAACTAGTTTTTTTAGAAATTAGGGGGTTAAAAAGGTTATTGATTATTGTTTATTACCTATTTATTTTTAAATACTGTTTTTTTGGATAAAAAAATGACTAATGGATTCGAAGATGAAGAATTAAAATCTAGTTTAGGTTATTATACTAAGAGAGATTATGAAACTTTACATAGATTAGCTAAAAATAGATTTGATTATTATGTAAATATTGGTAAGCATGATTTTGCAAAATCCTTATCTAGAAGAACTCTTGAAGTATTATTAAGTACCTTACAAAGAGAATATTCTCGTTCTATGTGGGAAAAGCTTTCAAGTGACTCTCCAATTTGTAGATCTATGGAAATAGGCTATACTGATGCTAGAATTGGATTAAAATATTTAATTTTATTAGATATACGAGAACTCAAAAAATAATAAGAATTATTCTTCTTTTTCTCTTTTCTTTGCTGCTTTTGTTTCTTGTTCTTTTATTCTTAACTTATCTTCAAGACCTAATTTTTCTAGAAGTTCTTTATATCTGTTTCTTATTGTAACTTCTGTGATTCCTGCAACATCTGCAACTTCTCTTTGAGTCTTTTTTTCATTGTTTAACAATGCTGCTACATAGAGTCCTGCTGCTGCAATTCCTGCAGGCCCTCTTCCACTTGTTAACTCACTTCCTTCTGCTTTTTTAAGGATTTTTAATGCTTCGTTTTGAGTTTTTGGTGAAAGTTTTAGAACTGAAGCAAATCTATGGATATAATCTTTAGGACTTGAAGGTGTTACTTTTATTCCTAGTTTTCTTATTATAAATCTATAGGTACGTCCTATTTCTTTTCTTTCAACATCTGATGCTGCTGATATTTCATCTAAGGTTCTTGGAATGTCATAGGAACGACAGGCTGCATAGATACAGGCTGCTATTACTGATTCCATGGATCTTCCTCTTACTAATCCTCTTTGAAGAACAAATTGATAAATTCTTGATGCTTCGTCTTTTACAACTTCTGGTAAATTAAGGAAAGAAGCAACTCTTCTTAATTCTGTCATTGCAAGTCTTAGGTTTCTTTCAATGCTTGTTGAAACTCTTTCTTGCCATTTTTTTAGTCTTAGGAATTTTCTTGTTGAACCTGCATCTAATTTGTAAATATCAGAAATTTCTCCTACATTGGTTGTAAGTCCTTTATCAAATTTTTGCATTGATAATGGTGCTCCACCTCTGCCTTTTTTATCTCCTGATTCAAAACTGCCTTGAAGTTCTTGAGAAGAATCAACCATTTTTTCTTCAACAACAGTACCACAGTCATTGCAATATACTTCTCCTCTTTGCTCGTCCCAATTAAGATTTACACTTCCACATTCAGGACATCTTTTAACACTAGCCATAGTTTGTTTTATAAAGGTTTAGTAATATTTATAAACTAAATGAGTAAGTTGTATATAAAGGTTTCGGTGTTTATCGAGGATAAAAAATATTAAGAATTTGACTAAATTTTAGAATTATTTAATTAAAACAGCGTTTACTTGACCTTCTTGAGATGGACGATTTGTTATTTTTGCTTTTCCAAGTTCTGTTTCAATTATTGCACTTTTTATTAGAATGTTTTGTCTTGCTAGGAATCTGTCTGCTGCTGTTTCAACTACATTTAATATTTTAGCCTTTTTTGTTTTATTTGTATTTGTATTAAGAACATTTGCATATTCTGCTGAAAGTAGAACTGTTCTAGTATTTCCACCAAGACCTCTAATTATTTTTTTCTTTGTAGTTCTTAGTTTTACTTTTCTTGGTACTGATTGAATTGCATATTTTTTTCTTTTTCTAAAAAATTTGTATTTTCCGCCTGTTATTTTTCTTCCATATCCCATGAAGTTTTGAGAAAAAGTTTGTATATAAAGGTTTCGGAAAATCTGAAGATTTTCTATCCTCCAAAATTAACATTTTGAAGGTTTTGCTTTATGTTTTTTAATCATTATGAAAGTTGTCATTAGCTAATGTAAATGTTGCAGTGGATGATTTAGCTAGTGAATCTGTTGAACAATTTTACTGTTTATAGAAATGTTTAAATACCTATTAAATGATTTTTTGATATGGTTAACGGAATTGAAAGGCCATTAGATGTGTTGAACAATGCAAAAGGAAAAGAAGTCCTTGTGCAATTGAAAAACAACAAGCAGATGGTCGGCACTCTGTTGGCATTTGACATACACATTAATATTGTGTTAGATAATGCAAAAGAGATTGTTGACAATGAAAGCAAGAGAAGTGTTGGGTTGACTTTTTTAAGAGGCGACACAATAATCTTTATTTCACCTGCTAGTGTGGCTAAACATTAAGTATTGAGCTTTGACCTATTTTGATTATAGCACGGTCGATGGTTCTATAAACCTCTGAATGTAGTTGGAGCTTTAATTTAAAGAAACTTAATCATTAATGCTAATATTATGTAAAATAATTGTATACAATTATTAATCTTAATTTGAAGATGAGAATAGATTATTATTAAATAACTATAACATCAAAATCATTTGAAATCTTTGTGTTGGGAAAAACTTTTCTTGCTTCTTCTGCAAGAAGATGGGAGTTTTTTTCATATCTTTGGGAGATATGGGTTAGGATGAGTTGTTTTACTTTGTTTTGTTTTGCAATCTTTGCTGCTTGTTTTGCTGTAAGATGTTTGTATTCTTTTGCTAATTTTTCTCCGTTTTCAGAATCTTCTAGGAAAGTTGATTCAATTATTGCAAGATCTGAATTTTTTGTTAGTTTGTTTATGTTGCTGCATAGGCCTGTATCTAAAATAATTGAAATTTTTTTACCTTTTTCTAAATAGGTTATTGATTTGTAGTTTATTGTTTTATTTTTATATTTTATATTCTTTTTTTGAGTCAGTTTTGCAAGTTCTAGAATATTTGGAATTTGAAGATTTTTTAATTTATTTTTATCTATTCTTAATTTATCTTTTTCTTCAAATAAATAGCCATTGGTTGGTGCATCGTGATTCAAGGGTAGGGCTGTAATTTCAAAATCCTTTGTTTTTAGAAACTTGCCCCTTACCTCATTAACTTGCATTTTTATAACTCTAACTCCTATGAATGTTTTGAAAATTTCATTTATGAATTTTTTAGTTCCTTTTGGACCATAGACATAGAGTGTTTTGTTATAGTGATTTAATGCAAGGGTTTGAAATAATCCTGGAAGTCCAAAAACATGGTCTCCATGAAAGTGGGTTATTAGAAGCCTAGTTATTGAACAGGGATTTATTTTTGCTTTTCTTATTTGTCTTTGAGTTCCTTCTCCACAATCAATTAGTATGTTTTCATTTTTATAATTTAAAAACATGGAAATATGATTACGACTGTCTGTTGGTATTGCACTACTTGTTCCTAAAAAAGTTAGGTTTATTTTTGCCATGTTTAGTAAAATGAAGATGGGTTTAAATATATGATGGAAAAGATATGTTAATTTCTATAAAAACATAATTTTAAATATGGATTTTTTGTAGTCATTTTATGCCTGGGTAGCTCAGCCTGGATAGAGCGACTGCCTTCTAATAATGAAGCAGTTTTTAATAGGAGAAAGCAGTAGGTCGCAGGTTCAAATCCTGTCCCGGGCGGTTATAGCATTGTTTACAATTCTATTATTTCTGTATATTGATTTGAACCTGGAACAGGGCAAATCCCGAGCAAAAGGACTTTTAGTAAATAGTAAAAATTAGAAAGCACTTTTACGAGTTGTCCCGGGCGTATCTATTTTGTTATTGCAAAATATAGAATTGATAAAATATCTAGAAATATGCCAAAATGATAGTAATTGATTCTTGTGAGATTATAGGTAAAAAATGGAATTATGGAATAGGTTTGCTGATTGTAAAAGAGTATTAATCCTCCTGAAAGAGTTATCATTAGTCCGACAACTCCAATTACTCCGAAAATTGCATCAAAAACTCCAAGCCTGTTCTTTCTCTTGTATACTGCTCTAAAAGATATTAATAGGAAGAAAAATAACATTGCAATAAATCCAATCCAAAAACCAGAGGTTGCTGCCATGCTATAGTCTCCAAAAATTGGGGTTCTTGTGCTAATGCCATCTGCATTAATTAAATTAAGACAGACATCTGCTAAAAAAAGAGCAAGTATAAAGAATATCAGAGAAAGCATTTCTACTTTGTCAAAAAATACTATTTTTAATTTTTTAAATTCCATCTTTTCTTTTTATATAGGTATTCTAAAACTAATAATATTGTTGAGTTTATAAATAATCCTAAAATTAGTCCTCCAAGAACATCTGAAAACCAATGAACACCCAGATATATTCTTGAAAATCCTATTAATAGTATTAATATTAGGGTTATTGATGTAAGTAATATTTTTGTTTTATTTTTTATATGTTCTACTATAGAATAAGAGAGGATTGAAAAGAAAATAATTGCCATTGTTGCATGGCCGCTTGGAAAACTATACTTTGTTATGGGAATGAGCGCATGTTCAGGCCTTAATCTATGGACTAGAATTTTTATTGATAATTCTAAAATTACTCCTATTAACATAGATGAAATTAATAATATTAAATGACTATATTTTTTTCTAATTAATAGAATTAAAGAAAGAAGAATTGTAAGTATTATTAGTGGAATTGTTGCTCCAAAATTAGTTATAAATATAAATATTTTTGTTAGGATTGGAGTTTGAATTTGAGAAATGTTTTTGTAGACTAGGATGTCTAGTTTTGTTATTTGTTTTGTTGTTAATATATCAATTAGGATTATTAAAAATAAGATTAAAAGAATTATTGATATGACTATTAACGGGTTTTTATTGGTTCTTTTCATGGTATTGTTAATAAGACATTGTTTAAATAATTTAGCTTAAGAAGTTTTAAAAAGCCGATGTTTTTAGGATATTTATGTATCTAGGAGATTTTAAAGTCTTTTTTAATGATATTTCTAGTAGGTTTACTTTAGAATCTATTTCTAGGGAAAAAACTTTGGATGGGAAGTTGCTTAAAAGAAATCCAACTGAGCTCCTATGGAATGTTTTAGATTTTGTTAAAGATTCTGATGGCATTGATATTGGGAATGGCAAATTTGTTTCCATTGAAAGCTTTTTTAGAAAACGGACAAGGATTTTATTTTTTATATTAATCCATGAATTTGAAAGCAGGTTGTATAGGGTACATAAATGGAATGGATATTCTCTTGAAAGATTAGATAATATGAGCTTAAATGATATGATAAGAGATTTAGTTAATGATAGTAAAGTTATTGAAATTCAGAATGTTTACACATCAGTTAATGAGTTTAGAGATGACTTAAAAGCGGTTAGTTCTTTTAGAAATATTATTGTTCACACCAATAGGAAATTATTAACTGGAATAGGAATTGAAAATTTAATAAACAGAAAAAATCAGACAGCCCAATGCCTTCTTGCTTTACAGGAAATACTCGATGTTTTAGAAAAGAGACAATAATATTTAAAAAGGCATTGTTTTTGCTTCTTTGATGAACCTTTTTGATGAGGTGTATGGTAAGGAAGATGTTTCTTTAAGAATAATTTGGGATAAATTTCCGTTTAGACTTTTTCATCCAGGTGTTCCTTTATTGGGATTTAAGGCAGTTAATTTTGCAATAAGAACTCAAGATGAAGCTTTTTTTGTTGATAACATTAGAAATAGTTATTTTCCAGATCTTAGTGATGTAGATGTATTGGAAGCTAAAAGAAGAGCAATAAATCGAGGTATAGGGTCGTTAAATGAGTTATGCCGAAGAAATTTTCCTGATTATTTTTCTCAGTTTGAAATATCGACTGTTGAAGCCCCTTTTAATCCTTTAGAGATGATGACTTTAGCTAGGGAAAAATGGATCAGGGCGAGAAATGGAAAACATAATTCTACTAGAAATCCGCAACTCATGCTAGAAGCATATGTAACGGTTAGAAATTGGGGATTGGGGCATTTTGTTTTAAAAATAGATGAGTCTCCAGAGATTATTGATTCTATTAGATATCAAAGGGTCGTGGATAATTGGATTAGAGATTATATGGGTTTTAGAAATCCAAGGCAATTAAATGGAGAAGAAGTTTTATGGGAGACTAAAACTGGAGTTCGAGTTTGTGGTAGTGATAAAGAACCCTTTTGTCATAGGGCAAAAATCTTTGATGAAAATGGGAGAATTAGATATTCATCTATCCTTATGAAAATGTTTCTAAAGTCAGGTTTTTTAGATAAAATTCATGATAGTTATGGAATTGGACTAGTTGTAGACAGTGAAGATGATGTTAAAAAATTAGTCGATCATTTTAGAGCTAGAATTAAAGGAACAACTACTCTTGAAAAATTTGATCAAGTCAGAGATACAGATCCTCCTTTTTGTTGCGATAAATTTTTATTAAGAATTCCAGTTAGATTATCTGAACCTTGTTATCCTGGGGCAGGAGAATGTGATCTAAGATATGTAAGAGTTCCAGTAGAGATTCAGATAATAAAAAAACAGCAAATTAAACATTCAGAATATAAAATGCATAAATATCAAAGAGTCTTCCCACTATGGTATCCCGAGGAAATTTATGGACCTATTTTGTGTTAGACCTATGTTCAATAACTTTCTTAGTTAGGAACTTTTAAAAATGGTATATTCTTAGGATTTTTATGCACGGGTGGCACAATGGTACTGCGTTCGCCTGCAGAGCGAATTTCCGTGGGTTCGATTCCCACCCCGTGCTTCACTTTATAATAGGAAAGGATAATTTTAATAATGTTAGTCCTTTGTTCTTTTTATGGAAATAAGTTATTTAAAAGATAAAATTATATTTGAAAAAGAGTTAAATTCTCTTGATAAGTTTGTTATAGATTTTACTTTAATACTTGATAAAATAGGCATAAAATATGTTCTTGTTTCAGGTTATGTTTCAATACTTTTTGGAAGAAATAGAAGTTCAGAAGATATAGACATGATTATTGAAGAAATAACCTTTGAAAAATTCAAAGAATTATGGATTGAATTAGAGAATAATTTTGAATGTGTTAATACAGATAATCTTGAAGATGCTTATAATATTTATTTAAATTCAAGACATTCTATAAGATTTTCAAGAAAAGGAGAATATATACCTAATATGGAAATAAAATTTCAAAAAATAGAAATTGAAAAATGGGTTCTTGAGAATAGGTTTTTGGTTTTATTAAATGAGTATGGGTTGTTTATATCTAGAATTGAACTTCAGATACCTTTTAAGCTGTTTTTAGGAAGTGAAAAAGACATCGAAGATGCAAAATATCTTTTCAGTATGTTTAAGGATAAAATTGATATGGATTTATTAAAAGAATTTAATAGGAAACTTAAAATAGAACCCTTGTTTAATAAATATATAAGATAATTAATTAGAAATATGAAAACTCCAAATATTGATTTAGAAGAATTAAAGAACCTTAAAGAGGAAAATTTTAAGGACAGGCTTGAATTTATTGGGAAATATGCAGAATGGGTTAGGAATAATAAGAATAGCAAGTGGAGTTTAGAGCAAAAGAATTTGATTCAATAATTAGATTTGTGCAACTTATTTTTTCTTTTTACAACTATTTTTAAATCAATGATTCTTGGATTATTCATGGAAATACAACTTGCATCTATGGAGAACATAACTTGCTGGGCATTTAGATCTCTTATGCAGGGAGTTACTGATTCCTATAGTGGTGTTATGTCTATGAATTATCTTGTTAAAAGAAACAAAGCTTGGCATGAAGTTGATATGTTTCCAATTAATGGGCAGAAACAATGGCTTCAGGTTGCAACATCTAAGGAAGAAGAGTGTGCTGCTTTTTTGAAGAAGCTTAATGAGAAGTTAATAACTTCTCAAACTCTCGCTTTAGGAGGTAAAGCTTCGAGGAATGAAAAATTAAAAGAAGATCCTAAAAAATATGATAATAAAATGGTGATAGATAATCCTGCAAGACCTGTTAGAAATATTAAGGGAAGTTTAGATGCATTGTATGGAATTCAGTTGAATTGCAGTTGTCCATCTCCAAATGTTATTAGTATTGGACAAGGGCCTGCTTTGATTAAAAGGCCGCAAAGAGTTGTTGGTATTATTAATGAACTTTTAAAACAGGATAAATTTAAAATTAGTATTAAGACTCGTTTAGGGCTTAATGAATTCGAAGTTCGTGAAAGAAGGCTCTTTAAATTATTAGATGAACTTGAGAAAATAAAAGATCCTAATTTTACAGAGGTTGTTGTTCATTTTAGGCATGCAAAGGAAAAGTCAACTGCTGAATATGATTATTCTTCTTTAAGAGAAATTTGTGATTATAATATTCCTATTGTCATTAATGGTGGAATAAATAGCTATAAAGATTATAATAACATTGTAAAAAATATTCCTAAGAGAAAAAATATCAAAGGATTTATGATTGGAAGAGAAGCTTTGAAAAATCCTGATTGTTTTGTTGATGTTAGTAATATGTTGAATTGTACTTTACTTCATAGAAGGAGTTTAGATAAAATTAATTCTGATTTTAAAAAATTATGTGCAGAACATGTTCCCCGAGATATTTATCTTGAAAGAATAAAACTTGCTTGCCCTTGGTACAATTAGGTTATTTATTTTTACAATACATAATGCTTATAAATGGATTTTTGTATGTTAGATTATGAAAAATGGGTATTTTATTGCCTTAATTGCAATTGGATTTACATTTGCACTTTTGATTTTTATTAGTGCTGGAAATGGGAAAATTACTGATTTTAATTCTAATGATAATTCTTATTTTACTAATATGACTTATGGTAAGTGTGTTCATCAAGGAGTTCAACAGGAAAAAAATTGTATTGTAAACTGTACTTTTAAATTTGAATTTTGTAAAGGAGAAATTGGTGATGAGGGTTCTAGGCTTGAGGAATGTGGTTTAATATTTAAAAATGAAAAAAAGTTATGCAAGAAGAACTATAAAATGATAAAAGATGAATGCTCTTTACACAGGAAAACTCTTTTGGAGATATTAAAAGAAAGAGTGTAGTTCTGGAATATATAATTTTATATAAACTGTTTTTTTATTTATTGTTTATGAGATATAGACCTCGAAAAGAAGAATATGAAGATTTTATGGAAGAATTCTCTAGGGAATTGGAAATAAATTTTCCTGAAATTTGTTTGGGTTATTTTGGTTCATTTAGAAAAAAAAGAGCTGTAATTGGTAGGGCAGATATAGATGGATTTTTGATAATGGATTCAGGTGTTTTGAGTGATGAATCTACTGTTAAAGGACTTTCACAAATTTTGGCAAGAGCACTTAGCAATAATCCTATTAAAACTCAATTTAATTTACTTGACAGAGAAACTATTGTTGATGGAAGATTTGCTTCATATAGTAAGGATTATGTGGATTATTTAGTAAGGGTTGCAAAGGTTGTTACTGGTCCTGAATATTGTCGTGAAATGAGGGGATTTCATTTTAAGTCAGGTGTTTTGCATTCTGCTGCATTTAATTTTTCAGGTCCAGGAGGAGTTAGAAATACTGCACTTTATTCCTTGGATGCTCTTCAAAGAGATTATGATGAATTTTCTGAACTTGTTGAAAAGGCAATTGATAAGGTTGCTAAATTTCCTAAAAAATTAATTTGGTTGAGAAGTGGAAAAATTGTTCCTTGTAGGAAAAAATCTCAGAAAATTCTTGAAAAATTGCTTGATGGAGTTAGCTATGGTAAACTTTCTGAATTAAATTGGGTTTTAGATGATGTAGAGGATTTAGATAAAAGACTTCAGAATCCTGAAGAAGCATTTAGATTATTATATATGGGCTTAGAAGTTATGGAAGAGATGGTTTATGCCTATACTCATGAACATCCCTATCCTAATGAGAGAGAAGTTGCAGTTGTTAATGGAAAATGGGTTTAGCGTATTTCTATTACTAAATTGTAAGATTTAAAAACTTTTATAAAAAAAGTTTTTGCTCTTCAATTTTTACAAATTGTAAGATTTAAAAACTCTTTAAGGGTTTTATTTTTATGTATATTGTAAAAAAGAAGGTGAATGGCAAGGATTATTATTACTTGCAGAAAAGCATTAGGCAGGGAGAAAAGATTATAAGTAAAAGTGTTGCTTATTTAGGTAAGGATTTTGAAGAGGCTAAGCTTAGGGCAGAGATATTAAAAAAGGAATTTAATGAAAAGGAAATGGAAGAATTTGATAATATGATGCATGGTGGAAAAGAACAGAATAGCGATGTTAGGAAACTAGAATCTATTGAGGAGTTGGCAAACTTTTGCAAGGAAAAGGGATTTGTTTTTAGAAGCAGTGATATTTATGGAGGATTTTCTGGTTTTTGGGATTTTGGGCCTTTAGGGGTTGAATTATTTAATAATATTAAGAAACATTGGTGGAATTATTTTGTTATGCAGAAGAATAATATGGTTGGAATGGAGGCTAGTATTATCAGTCATCCTGATATTTGGGCTGCTAGCGGGCATGTTGCTAATTTTTCAGATGTTGCTGTTGTTTGTAAAAAGTGTAATAAGGCAACTAAGATCGATAAGAGCGAATATGAGAAAGCTATGCTTTCTCAAACCCTCAATTCTCACGAATCTTCGGGAGTTGGAAGAGTGAAATGTGATTGTGGCGGTGAATATGAGGTTAAGGGAGAGTTTAGTTTGATGTTTAAAACAAGTGTCGGTGCTTTGGATAAGAGTGATGCTTATCTTCGTGGAGAAACTGCCCAGGGTATGTTTACTGATTTTAAGAATATTTTTCAGACATCTAGGATGCAATTGCCTTTTGGAGTTGCTCAAATAGGAAGGTGTTTTAGGAATGAAATTGCTCCAAGGGATTTTTTGTTTAGAAGTAGGGAATTTCACATTGGTGAGTTTGAATTTTTTATAAATCCTAGTGAAATTTCATGTAGTTTGCTTAATGATAAACATAGGCAAGTTAAATTAAGATTGCTTGATGCTGAAACTCAGGTGGCTAGTAGGGATGAATTGAAGAATACTACTATTGGAAAAATGCTTGAAGAAAATAGACTAGAAGAATGGCATGGTTACTGGTTAGCTGAACAGATTCTATGGTTTAATTCTCTTGGATTAAAGGAAATAAAAATTAGAGAGCATAGGAAGGATGAATTAAGTCATTATTCAAGTGCTACTTTTGATATTGACTATGAATATGTATTTGGAAGCAGAGAAGTAGCTGGAAATGCAAACAGGGGACAGTTTGATTTAACTAATCATCAGAAACATTCTGGTGTTTCAATGGAAGTATTTGATGAAAAAACCAAATCTAAGGTTATACCTAAGGTTATTGAGCCTACATTTGGTATGGAAAGAGTTTTTTTAGCAATTTTAACAAAGGCCTATAACTATGATCTGAAAAGAGATTATATTGTGTTAAAAATTCCAGCTATCCTTGCTCCTATTAAGGCAGCTGTTTTTCCAATTATAAAACAACCTGAATATGAAAAAATTGCAGAGGATATTGTTTTTGATTTAAGAAAAGAATGGAATATTCTTTATGATAAGGGCGGAAGTATTGGAAGAAGATATGCTAGAAATGATGAAATAGGTACACCTTACTGTATCACTGTTGATTCTGATTCAATTGCTAATCAAGATGTTACAATAAGGGATAGGGATAGTACTATACAGATAAGAGTTAAGGTTAAGAAACTAAAAGAAACAATGAGGGATTTAATTAATGGGGATGTTAATTTTATTAAAGCTGGAAAATTGGTTCAGACCAGGGTTAAGAAAGAGGAAAAGAAGGAAATTGAAGATAATTTTGTGAAAGAAGAGAAGAAGGAATAATT
>JAGVWZ010000033.1 GCA_018304045.1 Candidatus Pacearchaeota archaeon
TTTTAACCTCTTTTGTCGATATTCATCGACGATATTTAGTTATATTATCGACGAGAAGTAAGTATTTATATTTTACTAATTATGGGACAGCCTGTAAAGTGTGTGGTTTGTGACAGACACTTGTTTTTAGGATGCTCAGGAATTAAAGCCTCAAATTGAATCCACATCATAAATGATGTGGTTTAATTCCTTACATTAAACTTCAGAATCCTAAGGAATATAATACCCAGTATCTCCGCAGAAGGGTTATTTTATGGAATTTGTCTAACCCCTAATTATTAATTTTATTTTCTCCCCCTCAATAATAGGGGGGAGTAAAGATAAAATTATGCAAAAGAAAAGAGTTAGTAACTGTCTGTGCGGAGATACTGGATACCAAAGAAAAATTTAAATATAGGTTAAAGTTCATTAATCTAAAGAGATACACCATGAATACTAAGTTTATTTTAATTTTTCTAATAGCAGTTATTTTTTTGTAAAATACTCAGATAAATTTAATGTTACAAATCTTTCCTATGATATTTTTGTTTACACACCTATTGGAGTAAAACCTCTTGCATTTGAAATTAAAGGGCCACCTTATCCAGTAGTGATAGTAAGTCCTGGTTTAGGGGCATCAAAAATGGATTATAGATGGATAGGTGAACACCTTGCAAGCCATGGTTTTGTAGTAATTCTTTATTCTGTTCCAAATAGATTTGCATGGGGGGTGTCTGAAAGAGTAGATGGATTTAAAGAAGCAATTAATTATCTAGAATTAAAAAATAATCAAAAATGGAGTCCATTAAAAGGAAAAGTAGATTTAAGTAAAATTGAAATAAGTGGTCATTCTTTAGGCGGAGGTGCAAGTGTAGCCTATATTCCCCTGGATTCAAGAGTTAAAACAGCAGTTCTATTAGCCCCTTATCTTGGAAGTGTCGAAGGAAATTTAACTCTTATTAATATTCCAGTTCAATTACAGATTGGAGACATGGATAGTATGTTCTATAAAAATGAAACAGATCTTTCTGATGACAATGATTCAACACCCTATGACTATTACAAAAACCTATCTACTCAAACAAAAGAATATATTCAAATCAAAGGAGGAAATCATTTTCAATATTCAGAATCCCCTATTTCTACATTAGGAAGTTTCTTAGATTGCAAAGCAAATATTAGTCAAGAAATGCAGCAAAGAATAGCTCTAAGATATTTAACCTCTTGGTCTTATTATTTTTTAAAAAATGACTCTAACTACTACACCTATCTTTTTGGAGAAACAGTTGTTAAAAACCTTAATAATCAGAGTATAAGCATGTTAGATATTAAAATACCTTCTTTAAACCTATCAATGGGAAGTCTGGGCAAAGGTTGTGTAAACCTTATGAGTAATATGTGGAGTGATGATGATGAAAACAAAACATCTGCCACCATAACAAGTTTGGACATAGGCAATTTCCTTAGAACAACAGGAAATATAATTTTTGAATTTTTTAATTGATAACTATTTTAAACAAAAGTTTCTAATAATTTCTTTATTTCTAACCTCTGGATGAAATAACATCCCATAAATATTCTCTTCTCTATGCTTAATTGCCTGCGAGCATTTTGATTTAGAGATTTTTTCTTCAGAATTAACTAAATCGGGATGCGAGTTTACCTCTCCCCCACAATAAACTTCAAAATCATTTAATTTAGAGAAATCAATAAAATTATTATGTAAATGATAAACTTCACATTTTTCTTTCAAACCAAGAAACTCTTTACTAAAATATTCTGTATGAAACCCTATTTCAGTACATCTTCTAATCTTTCCACCAAATAAAGAACCAATTATATGCATTCCACCACAAATCCCTAAAATAGGTTTATCAAAATCCATGATCCAATTAAAATATCTCAAATTTTTAATAAAATAATTATCAAATAAAGAAGTTCCACAAATAATTATTCTTGAAGCTTTTTTCAAATCATCTTTACTGACTTTAATATAATCTCTAACAAAATACCTTATCCGATTATTATCAAGAATATCGCAAATAGGTTTTACAAATTCCAAATAATGCAATTTTTCTTTGCAAATATTAACAATTAAAAGATTTTCTTTCATTTCAATCGAACCTCACTTCTAAATGCATTTCCACTACCGCTTATCTTAAATCCAACAACCTTTAATTTTCTCTTGAACAAAGGGCAATTTAAAACTAAGCTCTCAAATTCTCCACCTTCACCAGCAACAGCAATCTTATATTGTTCATTTAATTTTCCAATCTCATTAATAAAATTTTTATCAATTTTCCTAAGGATCCAAGAAACATCAAAAGGGTATGCAAAAACACCAGTAATAACAATATCAAACCTATTTTTAATAAGTTCTTTAATTAATTGTTCCTGATTCTTCTGCCATAGCGGATTAAAACATTCAATTCCCAATTTATTGCAAATTTTTTGAATTCTAGAACTTTGATAAACACTTTCCACAGCACCGGTTACAATTCCTTTTATTTTATATTTTTTAATAGCGAGTTTAATTGCTTTTTCCAAATCATATAATTCTTCCTCCCTCTTACCAATAGTTTTAACAAGAACTAATGGAATATCCATCGCCTCTGCCTGCTTTTCAACGCAAGTTATAGATGGAGTATGAAACATAAAACTATCAGGATTTTCACTAACAATGCTAATTAAACAGCAAATATCATAGCCAGCTTTCTTCGCTAAGAAAGAGGCATAACATGAATCTTTTCCACCTGAAAATAAAACTCCAACTTTCATAATAAATCAAACTCCTTCATGGTTTTATAAAGTGCTTCTGCAAAAGATTTTCTTAATTGATTTACTTCTTTTTTAATTGGTTTTCCATGTTTTATATATAAACTTTCATTTGTTTCTTGGTGAATAATCGGAACTCTTCCATTTTTCTCCCCTAAACCATCCCAACTATTCTCAGACAATATATGGTCATAAACTGTTTGATAAGCACTATTTACCCCTATCTTTAAATCCGGAAGTCTTTTTTTTAATTCTTGATAATAAAATTCAAGATATTTATCCGGACAAGTTTTTAATCCCTCAACCGGATCAAACTCAGATTTTACAAGATTAGTCAAAATTATATCATCCTCGAGAAGTTTTCCTTTATTGTCTTTTACTCCTTTTATAAAAGAATGCCCATCTAAAATAAAACTCTTTTTGATCTTTTTAATTTTAGAATAAAATGGTAGTAAATATTTATTAACCAATTCTTTTCTCAAATCTAAAACTATGTCTTTTTTATAAATAGAAATTTGATTTATTGAAACAGGAACACAATCATCTAAAATCCGGGGATGTCTGCAAGCATTAATAACAACCTGGTTATATGAAAAAACAATTTGTTTATTTCCAAGAATATTTCTAAAATCATAGATTAAATCTGTATACCAGTCTGTTTCAGAACTGATTAATTCATTTATATGACTAGATAATTTTTCTTTTAGTTCTCTAGGAATTTTAATCCCTGAATGAGGAATTACCACTAGTAAATTTTTCAGTTTTATATTTTTAACCATAAAATATCAATAATTAATCAAAATATAAAGTTATGTAAATCCGGCGAGTATAATCTACCATTCACTTCATAACCAATCAGATACCCCCATTATCCTACATCAGCTACCAATATTATCAAATAACAAAATCTTAAAAACAATCAATCATTATGATTTTAAGAGGAAAAATAATATGCCAATAAATGCAGGTTTTGAATATGGAAGAGCAGAGGAAAAATATTTCCAAGCACAGACAGATTCAGAAAGATTAATTGCTCTTGAAGAAATGTTAAGAACAGCTCCGGCCCATAAAGGTAGTGAAAGATTTAGAGGAGATATTCGTTTAAAAATAAAAAAGTTAAAAGAATCCATGATTAAGGCAAAAAAATCAGGAAAATCAAATAAAAAAGGAATAAAAAAAGAAGATATGCAAGCAGTCCTCATAGGACTTACAAATTCAGGAAAATCCTCTGTTTTAAAAGCACTAACAAATGCAAACCCAAAAATAACCAGCTATGGATTTGCAACAATAGAACCTGAAGTAGGGAGCTTAAACTATGCCAATTGCAATATTCAAATTGTAGACCTTCCACCAATTGCAAGTGAGTATTTTGACCATGGAATTGTAAACAATGCAGATACAATTCTAATAATAATAGAAAAAATAAATGAACTAGAAGAAATAAACAAACTCCTGAGGAATAAAAAAGCAAAGCAAATAATTGTTTTTAATAAAATAGATCTCTATGATGATACAACAAAAAGAAAAATATCTGAAACACTAAAATCAAAAAAACAGAATTATATTCTAATCTCAACAAAAACAAATGAAGGAATTGAAGATTTAAAAGAAAAAATATTCAAATCATTCAATATAATAAGAATTTACACAAGACATCCTGGAAAAAAAGAAGATAATGTTCCAGTAATAATGCCGCCAAATTCTACTCTTGAACAAGTAGCTGAAAAAATTCTTCATGGTTACAGTAAAAAAATAAACTATGCTAAGGTCTGGGGCCCATCAAGCAAATTCTCAGGCCAAAGAATAGGTCTAAAGCACATAGTAAAGGATAAAGATCTTATTGAACTTTATAGTGAATAATAGCCAATTGAGTTGGTTAATCATCTCGTGGGGGCGTGTTACCAATTCCATTAAGTTAAGGGATTTCATCTCATTAAATTTCTTAAAAATATTCTCATAACTTACAGAGCTTTAAACCAAAAACTTTTCTAATACTAAAATCTCTATTGAATTAAATAAGCCAAGCTAATTCTTTTCTAAGAATAAAATACAAAAATCTCAAATAGCCCTCTTCTTTTTTATGTAAAACTTCTTTCTAAATTGATGAAAAACCCTCGGAAAGCTTCTTCCTTTTCTAATCGGAGTTGGATTTATTTTAAACAATTCTTTTAAATCTTTTATATTTCTATCAGCATTTTTATCCAATAAGATTTTTATAAATCTGTCTTTCATAAAACCAAAGGAAAGATTTTTATTAATTTTATACTCGTATTCTGTATCTTTCTTTTGATCTTTCAATTCATCTTGTGCTTCACTAATAAAAATCTGCTGCATGTTTGCCATAAACATGCTTACAAAAAAATCCTGCAAAACAGATAAACTTGAAAGACCTGTAAAATCTTCAATCATTAAATGATTTTTTAAATGATCAAAATTTGTTTCAATGCCCCATCTTTTTCCATAAAGCCATTTAAATTCTTTATTTGGATATTTCTTTTCATCGAGAAGAGAAGTTGCTAAAACTTCAACTTCTCCGTTATCTAAAATAACTTTGACTAACCTTATTTTAAATGGCTTGAATTCTAAATTTAAATTATTCAATTGTTTTTGTGAATCAATATGCAATTTAGTAATTTCAATTATTTTATATTCTTCATCAGAACTAAAAAAGTTTTGAACTTCGGTTATGGAGTTCCTTGCCATCCTTATAACAAAATCTTTTTTCTTTAAGATATGATAAAACATAAACCACATTCCGTCATAATATCTGTCATATATCAATAAATCTTTTTTATAATGACATTTTTGTAGGTGTTTTAATGCCAGATTATATTCGCTGGTTTCATATCTATCTATTTCTGAATTTATAATCATATTATTTAACAAGTCATAACAATATGAAGCTTGTGCCATTGGAACAGGGAC
>JAGVWZ010000034.1 GCA_018304045.1 Candidatus Pacearchaeota archaeon
TTTTTAAAAGTGAAGAAGTAGATGGAATTTCAATAAAGGGCTATGATTTTGATAATAAAGCAAGTTCATCTTTTGATAAAGATGAAGGGCGCGTTAATTTTGAAAAATTACTTGATAGCTACTTACAAACTGGATTTCAGGCAAGTTATTTTGCAAAGGCTATTGAGATTATTAATAAAATGATTTCTGAAGATTGTACTATTTATCTTGGATATACTAGTAATTTAGTTACTTCTGGATTAAGGGATATTTTTAGATATCTTGCAAAACACAAAAAAGTAAAAGTTATTGTTACAACTGCTGGTGGAATTGAGGAAGATATTATAAAATGCTTAGGGGATTTTAAACTTGGAAAATTTTCTGAAAGTGGTGAACTTTTGAATAAAAAAGGAGTTAATCGTGCTGGAAATATTTATATTCCAAATACTTTGTATTGTAAATTTGAGGAATTTTTAGTTCCGCTTTTGGAAAAAATTTATGAAGAACAGAGAAAAACAGGAGAAATAATCAGTGTTTCTGATTTCATTAAAATTTTAGGAAAAGAGATTAATGATGAAAGAAGTATTTATTATTGGTGTTATAAAAATGATATTAATGTTTATTGTCCTAGTATAATTGATGGTAGTATTGGTGACATGATCCATTTTTTTATGTATAAACATCCTGATTTTAAACTTGATATTGCAAGAGATGTTCATGATTTAAATGAGTTTACTATTGTGCAGAAAAAAACTGGAACAATTATCTTGGGTGGTGGAGTTGTTAAGCATCATATTAATAATGCAAATATGATGAGGAATGGAAGTGATTATTCTGTTTATGTAAATAGTAGTCAAGAATGGGATGGAAGTGATGCAGGAGCAAGGCCTGATGAAGCTGTTTCTTGGGGGAAGATAAAAAGTGATGGAGAAAGTGTCAAGGTATTTGGTGATGCAACTATTTTATTTCCTTTGATTGTGGCTCGAACATTTGCTCATTCTAAATAAATAGAATAATAAGAGAAAGATTAAATGGGAAGAGTTTTTGCAAAAAAGTAAGATTTAATAATTGTGGTTTATAATGTTCTTTATGGATATTTTTATACTATCTTTAATAATTGCAGTTATTCTTGCATTAATTGGAGTATTAGGTGATTTTTTTGTTAAAGTTGCTAGTAATAATACTGGTTTTTCAGGATACAAATGGCTTATTCTTGGAGCAGTTATTTATTCTCTTACTTCTATTGGTTGGTTTTTTGTTATGAGGCATGTTAAACTCTCTACATTGGGTGTTTACTATGCTATATCTACTGTAATATTTTTAACAATGGTTAGTGTTTTTTATTTTAAAGAATCCTTAAATCATTATGAGATTATAGGAATAGTTTTGGCAATTGTTTCTTTAATATTGCTTGCTAAGTTTGCTTAAGAATTAGTAGGTTTTTCCTGCATAGACAAAATAATCTGCAGGTTTATTACATATTATACATTTTTCTGTTTTTATTTTATCTTTTTCAGAGATAAAAACTGCTTTTGCACCTTTTGTTTCAAATTTTAAATTTTCTTCACATTTCTCATTATTGCAGAGGGGGACTATTGCTACTCTTTTTTCTTCTATTATTTTTTTTAATTCTTCTAAGGATTGTGTTTTCTCTAGTTTGCTTTCAAATAATTTTTTTGATTTTTCCAAAAGATTTTTTTGAATCTCTTCAAGAATTATTGGAACTTGCTTTTTTAGGTCTTTTATTTTGATTTGCTGTTTTTTTAAAGTATCTCTTCTTGCAACAGTAACTTCTTTTTTCTCTAGGTCTTTTGGACCAATTTCTATTCTTAATGGGATTCCTTTTAATTCATATTCATTGAATTTAAACCCAGGTCTTTGGTCTTCTCTTTCATCTAGTATTGGAGAATAGTCTTTTAATTCTTTTGATATTTCTTTTGCTTCAGATAGTATTTTCTTTTTATTTTCTTCATTAAATATTGGAATTATTACAATTTCATTTGTAGCAAGTCTTGGTGGAATGATTAAACCTTTTTCATCTGCGTGAATGGCAAACATTGTTCCTAGCATTCTTGTTGTGATAGCATAGGTGTTTTGGTAAACATATTTTTCTTTTCCGTCTTTATCAAGAAATTTAATATCATAGGCTTTTGCAAAGTTTTGTCCATCATAGTGAAAACAAGGACCTTCAATAACTCTTCCTGATTGCAGGATGTAATGTATTTTTGTTGAAGCAACACCTCCTGCAAATTTTTCTCTTTCTGTTTTTTTGCCTATCATCCCATATAATGCAAGATGTTCTCTGCAAATTTTATCATATAAATTTATTAATTCGTTTCCTTCTTCTAATGCTTCTTTTTCAGTTGCAAGAGCTGTATGAATTTCATTCCATAGAAATTCTCTTGTTCTGAAAAAAGGAACTGGATGTGAAAATTCCCATCTTACTACATTATTCCATTGATTTAATTTTAAAGGTAAGTCTCTCCAAGATCTTATCCATTTTGAATAAGATGGATACATTATTGTTTCTGATGTTGGGCGAATTGCTAGTCTTTCAGGTAATTTACTATTTCCTGCATGAGTTACCCATGCTACTTCAGGTGAAAAACCTTTGATATGCTCTTTTTCTTTGTTAAGGAATTTTTCTGGAATTAATAATGGGAAGTAGCAGTTTCTTATGCCTAATTTTCTTATTTCTATGTCTACTAATTGCCTTATGTATTCCCAAATTTCATAGGAAGAAGGCTTGAATACAATGCAGCCTGAGACTTCTGAATAGTCAGCTAAATCTGCTTTTATCATTAATTCTGAAAACCATTCTCCGAAATCATCTTTATCAGAGGTTACTCCTAGTTGATTTTTTTCCTGTGCTTTTTCTTTTGTCATGTTATTACTTGTTATTTATTATTTAAAAATCCTCCTTCTTGTACAGTATCTCCGCACAGACAGTTACTAACTCTTTTCTTTTGCATAATTTTATCTTTACTCCCCCCTATTATCGAGGGGGGAGTAAAGATAAAATTAATAATTATGGGTTAGACAAATTCCATAAAATAACCCTTCTGCGGAGATACTGCTTGTAACCAATAATCTTATTAATTATGTTTTATAAGAATTATTGTATATTGGGCCTGTAGTTTAATGGATAAAACCTCCGGTTTCGGCCCGGTGGATCGAGGTTCGATTCCTCGCAGGCTCGTTTTAATATGTTTATATTTTTTTGAACCGAAAGATATTTTTAGTTTGGTTTTTAGATTATTCTATGTATAAGGGTATTCAAATTATCGCAGAAGTGAAAACAAATTCTCCATTTGGTTTTAAAAGCGATAGAGATTGGAATTGTCTTTTTAAGATAGCTGATAGAATTGGAGATATAATATCTATCCATACTGATCCTCGGTGGAATGGTTCTTTTGATTTAATTAGGAAAGCAAGGAAACTTACAGATAAACCTATTTTAGCTAAAGGAGTTCATGCTAAAGATGAGGATATTATAAAGGCAATTGAATGTGGAGCAGACTATGTTCTTGTTGTTGGAAGAGTTCCAAGAGTCTATTTTGATAGATGTTTTATTGAGCCTTTAAGTTTGGAACAACTAAATGAAATTCCAAAAAATGCAAAAGTAGTTTGGAATTCTAGAGATTTAAAAAATGGAGAAATGAAAAAAGAGAGTTTTGAAGATGCTAGGAACATTTGGAGTGGGTGGCTGTGTCAAGCAAGTAATATAAAGTCAGTAGAAGATATAAAAAAAGATGCAGATGCTGTTTTAGTTGGATCTTTTTTAGAGGAATTTGTTGAAAGTATGCGGAAAAAGTTGGGGAGTTAATCTTTAGAATTGTTTTAGTTTTTGGAAAACAGAAAGATTTAAATAGAAGTAAGATTAATCTTATTTATGATAATTGATACAACTAAAATGAGTTCAAGAGGACAAGTAGTTATACCTTTAGATATGCGTGAAGACATAAAAGAGGGAGATAAATTAATTGTAATTAGAAAGGATAATGAGATAATTCTAAAGAAATCAATTCCAGAAAGTGCTATTCTATCTGAAAAATCTTTTGCTAAAACATGGCTTAATAAGAAAGAGGATGAAGCATGGAAGGATTTGTAAGAGGAGATATTATAATAATAGAATTTCCGTATTCTAACTTAAGAGATGTTAAACGAAGGCCAGTTTTGATATTAAAAGTTCCTAAAGGTGATGATATGATTGTTGCACAAATAACTGGAGAATCTTATGAAGATGATGTAGAAATCCCCCTGAACAAAGAAGATTTTAAGCAAGGTAGCCTTAAAAGAGAGAGCTATATAAGAATAGACAAAATTGCATCTATCGAAAAATATTTAATAAAATATAAGGCAGGTTCATTAAAACAAGAAAAGTTTAGTGAAGTAATCAGTCAAATTTGTTCTTTTCTAAAAAATTGAGGAAAAAGTTGGGAAGTTAATCCTTAGGACGTCAAGAATTTACTAATTCTTGAGCGCACTCAAGAACTAAGAGTTCTTGATGTTTATTAATCGTGGGGGCGTTTATACAATTCTTTAAAAAGAAGTTTTTTTTATCTATTAGATGTTTATAGATAGTCATTGCCATTTGGAACTTTTGAAAGACATTGAAGGAGTTGTAGAAAGAGCTAGGAAGAAAAATGTTGGAATTATTGTTTATAATTCTGTTAATTTGGATACAATGAAATATGCTTTAAAACTTTCTGAAGAATATTCTGAAGTAAAAGTGGCTTTGGGAATTTATCCAATTGATGCTTTGAAACTGAGTGATGATGAATTAGATGAAGAAATTTATTTTATTGGGAAAAATAAAAAGAATATTATTGGAATTGGGGAAGTTGGAATTGATTTAAAGGAGAGCAAGGATTTTGAGCAGCAGAAAAAGAATTTTATTAAATTTATTAGATTAGCTAAAGAACTTGATATTCCTATGTTTATTCATTCTAGAAAAGCAGAAGAAAAGGTTATTAATATTTTGGAAAAGGAAAAATGCAAAAAGGTTATTATGCATTGTTTTTGTGGAAATCTTAAATTAGTTGATAGAATTGTTAGGAATAATTGGATTCTTACTATTCCTACAAATATTACTTTTAGTGAACATTTTCAAAAGATTGTTAAAAGAGTGGCTATTGAAAATCTGTTGTGTGAAACAGACAGTCCGTTTTTACATCCTATTAAAGGAGAAAGGGATAATGAACCTGCAAATGTCATTGAGAGTTATAAAAAAATAGCTGAAATTAAAAAACTTAAATTAGGGGATGTTGAGAAAATTATTGAGGATAACTTCA
>JAGVWZ010000020.1 GCA_018304045.1 Candidatus Pacearchaeota archaeon
AATAAGATATTTAGAAATAAATATTTTTAGCAAGAAGTAATAGAACCAACGCAATTCATCCGCCCCTTGAAAGGGTCGGATTTCTTGCTAAAGCTTTAAGTTAATTTTATAACCTTTTATTCTTTCTAATAATAGAGGGATAAAAATGAAAGGGGATTTCGGACTTACAAACTCAGAATTAAAATTATTCAAGAGTTTGAATACTCCTGCAAAAATCCAGGATTTTATTAATAAAATTCCTATTAATTTTGAAGAAAGTGGTGATAGCTGTTATTCACCAAGGATGGTGTTAAAAAATAATAGATGCCATTGTATTGAGGGCGCTATACTTGCTGCATTGATTTTAAGGGTTAATGGCTATGCTCCTTTGCTTGTTGATTTAACTGCAAATGACAAAGATTTTGATCATGTTGTTGCTGTTTTTGAAAAAGATGGAAAATGGGGAGCTATATCTAAAACAAATCATTATTCCCTTAGGTATAGAGAACCTGTCTATGATTCTTTAAAAGAATTGGTTATGAGTTATTTTCATGAATATTTTAATGATAAAGGAAAAAAGACTCTTAGAAGCTATTCTAATTTTGTTGATCTAAGTATGTTTGATCATGAAAACTGGATGACAACTGATGAAGAAGTTTGGCAGATTCCTGAATATTTGGCTGAAGTAGAACACTTTCCAATATTGACAAAATCGCAAATTTCTTGCCTACGAAATGCTGATGAAATTGAAATTCAAGCTGGAAAAATAGTTGAATATAAAAGCGATAAAATAAAGGAAAACTTCTGATTATTGAATCCTATCTATTATTTTACAGTAATATAAATAATTATAAATGATTTTTAGTTTTTTTATTTATGAATGGGCTAATAATTCCTGGTTTTCATGCTAGATTTCCAAATGACACTTATTTAAGAAAAGTAAGTATTAATGCAAATGGACAAACTTCTGCAACTCAGATTATTCAATTAGACAAATATTGTGTTCCAACAAGGGAAGAATTACTTGAGTTAATAAGAACTGCTGCAGAGGAATCTATTGGAGATGGAAAAGTTCATTCCCTTAGAAAATATATCACTAAATTGATCCCTAATCTTGAAGAAAGAACAAGGATTGCTCAAATGGATAATGTTCTTGTGGATAGAATAAGATTATCAATACCCTATTCTTATCAGGATTTAGGTAAATCATATCTTAGGATTTGTCATGGAATTGTTCCAAATAGAGAAATTGAAGAATTTGATGGACAGGAAATATTTCCAGGTGTTTTTGCTTGGTTAATTGGAGAAAAGAGTTATAATAGATGGGCTACATTAACTAGACTTGAAGATGATTTGTTTCTTCCAACAGATAGTGAGATTCAATTTGCATTTGATAATAGGATATTTAATTCTAGTTTACTTATGGTTGATTGTGACAGAAATCCGTTTTTATATCCTGAAATAGAGAAAATGTCTAGAAGAGTCTATGTTGCTTTAAGATTAGGTAATATTGAAGATTTAGAGGATGTAAGTGATTGGTTTGCTGAAAAACTTGCAAGAAAAACAATAAGATTTTATGTTCAAGATGGAGATGTATTTAGTATGTTTGATTATAAAGGTAATGATACTGGAGATTGTGATAAGGGGACTAATGTTCATGGAATTGTTGATTATAAAAATCCTTTTTCTAGGAACTAAAAGCTAGATAATTTTATAAATGATTTATTTATAAATCTTGGATGGTCAATTTAAAGGATAATGTTCTTGAAAGAAGATTTGGACCCTATGCTACTTTTCCCCTCGTATCTATCTCAATTGGAGATGAAAGGTCAGATTTAATTAGAACTATTGTTGAGGAGGAAAGAAAAATAGAAGTTGAACAAGAAGGGACTCCTAATGAAAATGGATTTTATAGATTATTAAAGTTTTTATTTGTCTATAGTCCTTCAAAATCTAGAACAATTGAACCTGAGGTAAGGGTTATTGGAAGAGAAACACTTGCTGAAGGTGTAAAAAGTTTTAATATAGAAGAAAAAGATGGTGGATTCTATGTTGTTGCAAGATAGAATTACTAGTTCTGTAAAGTAAACCCTAATTCTTAACATTACGTTCACCTCATTTACATTCGGCTCACATTATTCTTGCTCAATCTTCTCCTCATGCTCGAAGATGTCAGAAATCTAAAGATTTCTGAGCACCCAGAAAATTAAAAATTTTCTATGTTTCGCTAATATTTATTATTAATATCAATATAACTCGACATCTAAGATGGAGAGCAAATATGTTAAGTTTACAAGTTGACTTAACAAGTTCAAAAAGTTTAAAAAGAAGGATTTTTTTTAGAATGTATGAAAACTATTAAACAAGATGTAATTTTTAATGCAAGCACTAGTGATATATATGAATATCTAACTAATGCTAGAAAACTTCAGAAAATAATTGGTGGAAAAGTTAGTTCTGATGCTAAACCAAATGGAAAATTCTCAGCTTATGATGGTTATTTATTTGGAACATTTGTTGAAGTTGTTCCTGGAAAAAAAATTGTAATGAAATGGGCTTGTGAAGATTTTCCAAAAAATCAATTTTCAGATGTTAAAATAGAATTAAAAGCAAAAGGGCCTAAACAAACAGAACTTGTATTTGCTCAGGAAAATGTTCCTGATGAATTATTTGAAGATTTATCTCTTGGCTGGAATGAGTTTTATTGGGATCCAATAAAGGATTATTTAGAAGACTTAATGTGGAAATGATTATCTTTTCTTTTTTATTTTCTTTTTCCTAACTATTCTATTTATAATTTTAGGCTTTATTGATTTCTTCTCTTTTACAATTACTTTTTTACATTCTTCTTTGGGTTTTCCATGCCTTGCTATTAAGAGTATATATCCTGTAATTATTACTATGAAGAAAACTCCTGGGCCCAGGATTTCAAATGGAATATTTATTTTTATTACTGTATAATTTTGTATTAGGTTCCAAATCATTTGAATAAAGTCTATGACAAATTTACTTAATATGGCAGCGGATACTGGAGCCAGCACATTGAATGGAAAGTAGAATCCCCAGAATATTTCATTTATCATTCCTAGTAACATTAGAAATAATAGAAATAATATACTTGAATTAAAAAAATTAATCATTTCTGAATAAAGTAAAATATTAATCTTTGGTAATAGCATATTTGCTATTGCTAATAAAATTAGGAATATTATAAAACCTATAACATGAGAAATTATTATTCTTGACACTGTCTTTTTCATTTCAATAGGAGATTAATTTTATATATAAATCTTGTTAAAAAAATTAAACTAGAAAAAATAAAAAATAAGTAAATAACAATAAAACTTAAAAACCCATTATTCTTTAGTTTAACATGGCTAAGCAAAATCAAATTATAGACAATTCTGGTAATTGTGTTAGTATTTTTCCAGAATTCTCTAATAAGACAATTTGCAACAACAATAACTCCATCAAGCAAATTGCCTATATATTGAATGTTGTTTTAGTTGCAATTCTATTAGTCCTATTATAAGCAAGCTCATTTATTAGGCTTGCAGGAAATTTTATGGTTATAAATTACACTGCTTCTGCGTTGAAAGAGAATTTTTCTGAGACTGTTGAAAGGGGGGAATATTAATATGAGAGAATATTTTGGAACTGTAATTCAAGTGCTTCATAGAATAGATGAAGATGGACCTTTTGGAATTGATCCACAATACCTATGCCCCCATTATTCTAATTGTAGAACTGCACAATCAGCACCATTGCCAACGGATTTTTGCTCTAGATATAAATGCAATACATTTTATCATTTAAAAAACCAAGAAAAAATTAGGGGGGAAGATAATTCTAGACCCGATATAGCAAGAATTGTTGAACAACATTTAAATCCTGGTGCAAATGGTAATGGAAACGGATGTAATGGTAATGTGAGAAAAACTAGTGCAATAGCTGCTAGTTTTCCTAAATAGAATATATTGGAAAATTTTAAAAACCCCTTAGATTTAGCTTAGATATGAAGGCTAGCAAGACAAACAGACAAATTGAAATAATTTCTACAATTACAAGAAAATTTCTTAATTCTAATCTGAATTTTCTTGTCCAGAAAAAAATAAAAAATATGCAAATTTTTTTCTGTATTATAGCTAGCATTGCTATTATAGGCATTATTATTTAAGCAAACTCTAAAGGGTTTACAGGATTTTTTCATGACTATTGAAATTTATGACTGCACATTAAGAGAAGGGGAACAGGCAGAAGGAGCTAGCTTTAGTTTTGAAGATAGGATGGAATTATGTAAAAGACTGGATGAATTTGGTGTTGATTATATTGAACTTGGATGGCCACTAGCATCTGCAGAAATATTTGAATCATTTAAAGATGCTCTTAAAATTGTTAAAAATGCAAAGATTGTTGCATTTGGTTCAACTTCTATGAAAGAAAATGTTGAAGATGATGAAAATCTTAAGTCCATTGTAAAAACCGGGGTTGAATATGCTTGCATATTTGGAAAATCTAGCATTTCTCATGTTGAAAAACAATTGAAAATAACTAGAGAAGAAAATCTAAAAAAAATATTTGATAGTGTTAAATTTTTAGTTTCTAAGAATATTCATGTATTCTATGATGCTGAACATTTTTTTGATGGATTTAAAGAAAATAAAGAATATGCAATTAAAACTTTAGAAAATGCAATAAATGCTGGTGCTGAAAGAGTTGTTCTATGTGATACAAATGGTGGTGTGCTTCCAGAGGAATCAAGAGATATTTTAAAAGATGTTGTTGAGAAATTGGAAAAATTAGAGGTTGATTTTAAATTAGGAGTTCATTTTCATGATGATTCTAATCTTGCATTGGCAAACACTATTTCTTCTTTGCCTTATATTGTTCAAGTGCAAGGAACAATAAATGGAATTGGTGAGAGGATTGGGAATTTAAATTTTTCAGAATTTCTTCCAGTCTATGTTGTTAAAATGAATAATGAATTAAATGTAGATTTAACAAAACTAAAAGAAATTAGTGAACAAGCATTTAGGCTTGCTGGAATAAATATTCCTGAAAAAAGAGCTTTTGTTGGAGACAGTGCTTTTTCACATAAAGCAGGAGTACATATTGATGCTCATCTTAAAGGAGCTAGTTATGAACATGTAAATCCAGAGGACTTTGGAAATAAAAGAACAATCTTACTTAATAGCTTAGGTGGCAAGAGTTCTGTAATAAGTGTTGCTGAACAATTTGGATATGTTTTAGATAAAGAAAATCCTGATGTTAAGGACCACATAAGGCAATTAATGGATGAATTAAAAGAAATGGAAAAAATAGGCTATAGAAATGGAAGCATTAGAACAGAACAATGGCTTTTAATTAAAAAACATTTTGATAATTTTAAAATTAATTTTAAAATAAAAGAATGGGAAATAAAATCAAATTATAAGGATGGAAGGGAGAGCTCCTATTTTAAAGTAAAGTGTATTTTAGATGATGAAGAAATTGAAGGAAGCATGACTTTATTTGGGGGACCTGTTGACTGTGCATTTAAAACTATTAAAAATATTTTACTTGAAAAATATCCTGAAGCATCTGATTTGCATATTTTTGATTTTCATGTATCAATAGCTAGGCAAAAACAAGAAGAAAGTTCTGTTAGAACTAGGATAGATTTTTTAGATGGAGAATTATTTTCAACTACAGAAAATCCCAGATTTTCTGTCCATAAAAATTTAGAATCAACTCATAAATTTTCATGTGTTGGTGTTGATAAGAATATACTTGGGAGTGCAATTGAAGCAATTGAAAAAGGATTTTTATATTATTTAAATAAAAATAGCAGTAATAGAATTTAAAAATATAGGATTATAGATAATAATATGATAGATAAATTAAATAAGGCTCAAAAATCAAGAAAACCTTCGGTTTTATCAAGAATATTTTTGAGATACAGACAATCGCTTTTCGATTCTCTGTCTGTTCAAATTCTTAGGAGAATTTAAACATGATTGACTTTAAAACAATTGAAGAAGATGCGAGAGAAGTTTGGAAGAAAAATGAAAAAGGGATAAAAAAAGCTATTCAAGATGATCCTAAGAAAAAATTATTTTCTTTTTTAGAAGGGCCGCCTACTGCAAATGCTCCTCCTGCATTGCATCATTTAGAGGTTAGGACTTTCAAAGACATTATATGTAAATTCAAATACATGCAAGGGTTTTCAGTTCCTAGAAAAGGTGGATGGGATTGTCATGGGCTTCCTGTTGAAGTCCAGGTTGAAAAAGCACTTGGACTTAATTCTAAAAAAGAAATTTTAACCTATGGCGAAAATAAGTTTATTCAAAATTGTAAGGATAGTGTATTTTCAAATATTTCTGAATGGAATATGTCTACGCAAGAATTAGCATACTGGATTGATTTAGAAAATCCATATAGAACCCTTGATAATAATTATGTTGAAAGTGTTTGGTGGAGCTTAAAAGAATTATATGATAAAAAGCTATTATATGAAAGCCATAAGGTTGTTCCTTTTTGTCCGAGATGTCAGACACCTTTATCTAGTCATGAAGTTGCTCAAGGATATAAAAATGTTGAAGAAGATTCTGTTGTTGTTAAATTTAAATTAAAAAATTCTAAAGAAAATGCTAATTTATTGGTTTGGACAACAACCCCTTGGACTCTTCCAAGTAACATGTGTATTGCTGTTAATCCTAAATTAAAATATTCATATGTGAATGACAATGGTTTTGTTTATGTTATTGTTAAAGATCTTGTTGATAAATATTTTGATAATCCTAAGATAATTAAAGAAATTAGTGGAAAAGATTTGGTTGGAAAAGAATATGAACCATTATTTCCTTATTTCAAAGATTTAAAAGGGGCATTTAAAATTCTTGGAGGTGATTTTGTTACAACAGAAGATGGAACAGGAATAGTTCATATGGCTCCGGCTTTTGGAGAAGTTGATTATGAAATTTGTAAAGAAAATAAAATTCCATTTATACAACCTGTTGATGAAAATGGTAAATTTACAAGAGAGATAAATGATTTTTATGATTTGTTTATTAAAAATGCTGATAAACCAATAATCGCTAAATTAGATAATGAAGATAAATTGTTTAAGATAATAAAATATACTCACGAATATCCTTTTTGTTGGAGATGCTCCACTCCTTTAATGTATTATGCAATTAAATCTTGGTTCATTAAGGTTAGTTCTGTAAAAGATAAACTTGTCAAACTCAATGAAAAAATAAATTGGCATCCAGAACATATTAAGGAAGGGAGATTTGGATCCTGGCTCGAAGGAATTAAGGATTGGAATTTATCTAGATTTAAATTTTGGGGAACTCCGCTTCCTATTTGGAGATGTGAATGTGGAAAAGAAAAGATAATTGGAAGTGTTGCAGAATTAAGAAAAGAAAGTTCAAATAAATTCGATGAATATGACTTACATAGACCTTGGATAGATAATATTAAACTCAATTGTAAATGTGGAAAGAAAATGGAAAGGATTTCAGATGTTATTGATTGTTGGTATGATTCTGGAAGTGCTAGTTTTGCACAATTTCATTATCCATTTGAAAATAAGAAAGAATTTGAAAGAAGATTTCCCTATGATTTTATTTCAGAAGCTATTGATCAGACAAGGGGTTGGTTTTATACTCTTCACGCAATCTCTACAATGTTATTTAATGATGTTACGTATAAAAATGTAATTTGTGCAGGCCATATTGTTGATGAAAATGGGGAGAAAATGAGTAAATCTAAGGGAAATATAATCAAACCAAGAGAAATCATTGATAATGTTGGTGTTGATGCAATAAGACTACAATTCTGTACAGGTGATTCTGGAAATCAAAAAAGATTTTCAGTAAATATGATAAACGAAAGTGTTATGCCTTTTTTGAATGTGTTATATAATTGTAAAAAATACTATGAACAGCTAGAGACAGCAAGTTCAAATCTCAAGAGATCTGAAAAATCAAGAATTGCTGGCAAGCCAGTTAAACATATAGAGGACAAATGGATTTTGAGTAAACTGAATACGTTAATTAAAGAATCAACTGAAAATTTAGAGGATTATTCTCTAGATATTGCATTAAATAAAATTATAGATTTTGCTGTAAATGATTTTTCAAGAACATATATTAAAATGACTAGGGAAAGAGATGATAATAAAGAAGTTGTTGGAGAAATTATGAAAACATTATCCCTATTACTTGCACCCTATGCTCCATACATAAGCGAAGCAATATATCAAGAATTTAAAAAAGGAAATAGTGTCCATCTAGATTCTTGGCCTAAATATAATAAAAAAATAATTGATAAAAAATTAGAAGATGAATTTATGATTGTAACTAAAATTATTGAAGTTGGATTAAGGGAAAGGGATAAAGTTCAGATTGGATTAAAGTGGCCCCTGGCTTCTTGTATTATTAATGTTAATAATAAATTAAATGGAGATTTAGTTGAGTTAATAAAAAGTCAGCTGAATATTAAAGAAGCTAAGTTAAATGTAAAAAAAGAAAATAATGAAATTTCTGTTAAATTAAATACAAAAATGACCTCTGAACTTGAAGCAGAAGGTTATGCTCGGGAAATAAGCAGGAAAGTTCAGGCTGCTAGAAAAAATGCAGGTTTTATTAAAGAAGACAAGATTAAATTATGTGTAACAATTGATGAAAAAATTAAAAAACTTATAGAAAATCAGATAGATTTTATTAAAGAAAGAGTAAATGCAAAAGAAGTTTTAATGAATGATAGTGGGGGAAAATATGAGCATGAAGTTGAAGATAAAATCAAAGGAAATGCTATAAAAATCAATTTTAGCAAAGTTTAATTATTGATTGTAAATTTATACCAGCCAGTACTAAAAATAAAGTTACATGATTAAAGATATTATGATATAGTCATAACAACTAGGGTATTTTTTAATACCATGTTTAAATGACAAAAACATTTAAATACTCAAGGCAAGTTATTATTTTGAAAAAGAAGGAAAAAAATATGATAGTCAAAGAGGAATTTTTGAATAGGCTGAGAAAGATATTTGATCTTAATTTATATGAAGTAAAAGTTTGGACTGCACTTCTGTCCAGAGGGGTGAGTACAGCTGGAGAACTATCAAATATTTCTGATGTTCCAAGGTCTAGGACCTATGATATTCTTGAAAACTTGGAAAAAAAGGGATTTATTGTAATGAAATTGGGAAAACCTATAAAATTTGTTGCATTAAAGCCTGAAGAAGTTATTGAAAGAGTTAAAAAAAATCTTGTAACAAGTGCTCAGGAAAAAAGCAAGAGATTGGAAAAATTAAAAGGCGAAGATATACTTTCTGAATTAACATCATTGTTTACACAGGGTGTTAAATTTGTTGAACCTTCTGATTTATCTGGAAGTGTTAAGGGAAGACAAAATGTTTACAATCATTTAGATATGATGCTAAGAGAAGCTGAGACAAGTGTAACTATTGTTACAACTGCTGCTGGATTAAACAGAAAATTAGAAGCTCTTACCCCTAGTCTTGAAAAAGCTAAAAAAAGAGGAGTAAAAATAAGAATTGCAGCTCCTATTGATGATTCAAATAAGGCTATTGCAAAAGAACTTTCAAAATATGCTGAAGTAAGAAACATGGCAAAAATAAGGGCAAGATTTGCAATTGTTGATTCACAACAATTATTATTCATGGTTCTTGATGATGAAAAAGTTCATCCTAATTATGATGTGGCTATTTGGTTAAATACAGATTTCTTTGCTTCTGCTATGGAGCAGTTATTTGAAGCTGCTTGGAAAACATTTAAGGCAATTTAAAATCACAATAATCTATATAAACTCCTAATTCTAAAATTTTTTATGAATATAACAACTAATTGGAGAGAGTATCATGGGGATTATAAAGAGTTAATTGGTGATGGTTTTATAGCTAATTTTGTTGATCCTTTATATTTTATAAATAAGTGTCCTACTGAAGCATTTGTGGGTGTTGCTAGAGCAGGTGGAAAAAAATATGTTCCTTCTATTGCTAGAGTATGGGATACTAGTTCTTTAGATGGGGGAGAAAATGGCCATGGTGTTTATATTCAATTTTTTGAAAGAGACGGAAAATTACTTGGTGGACAAGAAGCAGGGGGACGTCATCAGTGGCCTGCAGAAAGTGTCACCTTAGAAGAAAGAATAAAATTAATAAAAATTACTTCAGATATTATAATAACAAGACCTGAATTGCTTTTGCCTATTCATGAAATTGTAGTAAGGCTCTAGTGTTTTAAAGTATAATATTAGAATTCTAGTTTCTTATTTCTTTATAATGAGAAATTTCAATGATATTATTGCACCCTGGCATATCAATTGGACAGATCATTCCTGTGCATCGGAATGTGACTAGATCTGGAGCAGAACCATTTAATTTTGCAGATTCTCTTGATTCTTCTGCTAATTTTAATATCATTGCTTCACAGTATCCTGTTCCATTATACCTACATTTTGGAGAGCAGGAATATTTTTGTTCAGAAGTTAGTCTATAACCTTCTAAATCGATTGTTGGATTTATCATCTCTAATCTTGGCAGTTCCCTTACTGGTTTTTTTAAAATACCTAATTTTGCTAATTGTTGCCTTCTTGTTCCCCTTTGAACAAGAGCTACCAATCCCCATCTTTCTCTTGGTTTTGTTTCATAACCTTTTTTTGGTGGAGATCTATAACATACTGCCAACATAGGACAATGAGATTTATTTGTAGAAGTTGAATTGCCGTTAGTTCCACAATGATTTTCACCACGGCTTCTTGTTTGATAATTATTTTGACTATATTCGGTCACTTTTAATAATTGTTTAGCAAAAAATAAGCTAAAAACATTCTTTTTTTAATAATAATGCATTTTTAAACTTTTTTATTTTGCATAATTTAAAGAGGGGGTGTTAAAAAATAATTATATCTCTCATCACAATTATGTTTAAATGGCAGTAGGTTCAATATAGACTATATTTAAAAAGATATTTGCTGCTGAAGCAGAGGAGATAAAAATGATAGAAAAAGAGATGATTGAGTTTATTAAAGAGAATAATCTGAATATATTTAATCTCTATAAGACTCCTGTTAAGTCTACTGGAGAGAGCATATTCAAGACAAGGGATGGAAAAAGTGTTTATACTAAAGTTCTTGGCAAAATAAGTGATTATTTTTGTTTTTCAGATACATCTGATCTTTTCAATTGTTTTGCTTTTACAAAAAATATTGAAGAAATAGTGAAAAGGCAGGAATTTTTTAGGATTATTGATAAGAATTTAAACAATGATTTTTTAAAGGAATTAAAAAAACCAAAACCTATTTGGAAACCTAATTATGGGATAGTTGCTGTTACAGATAATGAAGATACTTTTACTAAACTAAAGAATCTTGATGTTCCTGTTAAATTCCTTATGAATGAGGATGATGTATTAGATTTAAAAAATTATGAAATTGTTCAAGTAGTTGATGTTGAACAATTTTCCTATGCACTAGAACAGCTTCCACAGTCAGTTTTTCTTGATTCTGTTGAAGATGTTTATCTAGAGAGATATTTGGAAATATTGTCTGGCTGGCATTATAATTTTGGCATATTGGAAAAGATTAATAGTATTGAGATTAAAGAAATTATTAAAGAAATTATACCTTTACTTGAATTAATACAAATAAAAGGCAAGGAAAAAATTTCAAGGAATTTTATTGAAGACAGGGTTGAAGAAATAAATGACAAAGTATCTGAAAAAATAAAAAATCTTAATATTTCTGGGGAAATTTTGTTTAATATGCTTAGTCAAAACAAACTTCCCAAAGACATACAAGATGTAATAGAAGATTGTATTGAGGATTCTAAGATTCCTGAACAAATATTGGAAATTGGTATTCCTGTTAAAATAAATGAATTAGAACTGGAAAATTTCATTAGATTGCAGGATGCTAATGAAAATACTGATTTTGCTGAAAAAATAAAAAAGAATTCAAAAATTTTAAAGCAAATTCCTGAAAAGATTGAGAGAATGAATTATTTATTATTGGTTTATGATTTTATTTCAGGAATATCTCAATTTATTAGAAATTGTGAATATTTTCCAACATTTAATGATTATATTGAAATAAGGGATTCTAAAAATATTTTTTTAAATAATGCTCAGGCAATAAGTTTTCATCTTAATAATAACTATAAATGTTCTATTCTTACTGGTGCTAATTCTGGGGGAAAAACAACTTTGATAGAACATGTAATTCAATTAATAGGGCTTTCAAATTTAGGACTGCCATTAAATGGAATTGTTAATCTTCCTAGGTTTACAGAAGTTTATTATTTTGCTAAGAATAAAGGAAGTGCAAGCAAAGGTGCTTTTGAAACATTGCTTACTCAAATGGGAGAAATTAAAACTGGAAACAGCACATTAATCCTGGCTGATGAAATAGAATCGGTTACAGAACCAGGTGTTGCTGGAAAAATTATTGCTGCAACAAGCCAGTATTTTATTAATAAAAATTGTTTTTTAATAATTGCAACTCATTTAGGCCAGGAAATACAAAAATTCCTTCCAAATGGTGCTAGGATTGATGGTATTGAAGCAAAAGGATTAGATGAAAATAATGAATTAATTGTAGATCATAATCCTGTTATTGGAAGAATTGCAAATTCAACACCTGAATTAATTGTTGAAAAAATGGCAAAATCAAAACAGGAAGATTATTTTATTTATTTAAATGAGTGGTTAAAAAATTATTAGAAATCTCTATCATAGAGAACTGTTAGTTAAATTCATTGGATAATCATCAAAGAATTTGAATACATCTTCCATACGGAGTTCTCCTGTTGCATATCCTCGTGCTTCATTTTCCGGAAACAGAAGACCTAATAATGTTTCAACTAAAATTTTTCTTTGAGGAGACATAGAATCTAAATTATATTTATACCCCGGATAAAATGAATGTGCTCCTTTAATTATCGAAACATCCCTCACCATTGTATTTGGATTAGACTTGCAGGAGGAATAATCTTTGATTATAAGAGAAGTATTTTCTCCTGGAGATGGAATCTTGTCTTTTGTTTTAGTAGAGTTTAATTTACAACCATAGAGATTAGTAAAATAATCAATTGTTGATGTTATTGGGAATGCCGCTGTTGTAACATGGAATGGTCTTATTATCCACCTAGATTTGTTTGTTGTTTCATTTCCAATTATAAAATCTATTGGATCCGTACAAGTATGGTTATAATATTCCTCGCATTTTGTTCCATTGGTCATTCCTCCAAGTGTTCCATCAATTGCTATAATCGGTACTGGACGCTTTTCATTGCAATTATAGGTCTGCATATTTAAATCTCCTTCTACTGGAGCAATAGCGGCAAATGTACTTGACATATCACAGGCTAATCTAAAAGTATAGACTCCTCCTCTTGATATTCCTGTGGAATATATACGATTTTTATCAATTTGTATATAATTATTATCTAACTCATTAATTATTGCTTTTATATATGATGAATCTTCATGAGTTCCTAAATAAAGAGCACTCTCTATATCATTCCACATGCTCGACCATGTTCTACCATATAATCCACATTCATAGGATGCAGGACTACTACCATTAATACTAAAACCTGTCAAATCCCAAAGTCCTCTTGGCCAAATTATCATATAAGGTCTTGAGTAATTGTCTGCTGCAATATCCATGCCCCAGGCAGCCATATCAATTTCAGGAGTTTCACCGTCACCATGAAAATAAAAAATAACTGCAATTGGTGTTTTTCCATCATAATTTTTTGGAACATGGAGAAGATAATCTCGGTTATATCCTTCTAATTGCATTTTTCCATAATAATATCCACCTGCTTTTAATTTTCTATCGCTTGCAAGAAGAGTTTTTGATGGTAGATTTTGAATATCTAAAATTTTCACAACTAATTTATGAAGTAATGTTCCTAATGCTTCAAAGACAGTACAATTAGGATGAGGATTACTATTATTTGGAAGGAGATTATTTTGAGCTTTTGTTTCTGCATATAATTTTTTAAATTCGTTTAGATCTGATTGAAATTCCTCTTTTGAATAGGGATTTTGGGTTTTGCAAGCACCATTACTACATCCATATTGACAGCTATAGGTTTGACTTGCTTGATAAGTGCCAAAAAACCATTTGTTACAGGTCATTTCAATTAAAGTATTATTATTAGAACATTTATCTTTGTAAATTTGGTTATTATAGTATACTTGACCAAATTTATAATAATTAGTGTTATTATCAGAATCTATACATGAATTTGAATTTATTGCAAAACCTGTTAATTTTGTAAAGGAGAATAGTCCTAGGATAATTATCAAGATTGTAATTGAAATAATTATCACTGCACCTTTTTTCATGGATTAGTTAAAGACTGATTATTTAAATAGTTTTTCTTATAGGATGTATAAGTTAAGGGCATAATTATTTAAACTTCTTTTAGCTTTTTTATATATGAAAAAGAGAATTGTTAGGATTGCTTTAGCTCCAATAAAATACTTTGATATTTCTAAGAAAGATAATCTAGACAAAGTTAAAAGATACATTAATCTTGCTGGAAAGAAAAAAGCAGATATTATATGTTTTCCAGAATCTGTTTTACATAAAACAGATGTTCTTGAGATAAATCATCCTGTTGTAAATGAAATACAAGAAGAATGCAAAAAAAACAATATCTGGTGCATTGTGACTGAAGATTTTAAAATTAAAGGCAAGCCTTTTAATATTGCAATACTCATTAACAGAAAAGGTAAAATAATTGGACATTATAAAAAAATATATATTCATGATGAGAAAGTTTATCCTGGAAATAAAGTAAAGGTATTTAAAACAGATTTTGGTAAAATTGGAATTGTGATATGCTGGGATTTGGTTTTTCCTGAACTTTTTAAAAAAATGAATCAAAAAGGTGCTGAAATAATATTTTGTCCTGCTGAATGGAGATATGAAGAAGATTGTCCAACTACTAATCAGTTTTATAAAAAAAGAGATATAGAATTATTAAAATCTTTAGTTATGGCAAGAGCTTTTGAGAATATGTATTTTGTTGCATTATGCAATCCTTTGACTAGTGAAGAAGATCAAGTATCCTATAGTGCAATTGTTTCTCCACACAGAGTGCTAAAAGAAACAATTGATGAAGAAACCCTTATGATTGCGGATATTGACCTTAATGAAATAAATGAATTAAAGAAGTTGTATACAAAGTGATTCAAATTAAGTTGAAGTTAAGAAAAGGTTTATTATTATCGTATGTAAAACTAGTAGGTCATGTATATTCAATGAAATGTATTGATTGATTAAATATTTGGTAACTAATAGAATTAATAATTAGAAAACTTATTGAATCTCCCTAAGAAGCAAATTAAGAACTTTTCCAATTATCATTTCTCTTTCTTCATCAAAGAAATCAAATGCAGGTGTTGAATTAACCTCAAGAACAAGCCATTCGTCTCCTTTTTTAACAAAGTCTATTCCACAGATATGTATTTTTGATACTTTTATTATTTTATCAATCATGGCTTTTAGATGAGGATCTATTTCAAATCTTTCAATATTCTTTGCATAAATTCCTGTTTTTTTCCAAGAACGACCATTTTTTATTGCTGTCTGAACTATTTCATCCCCCACTATTGTGACCCTATAACATGGAGATGAAATAAATTCTTGTGCAATTATTGCAAGACGTTCACTTCCTTTTTGCCAGAATTTGTTTATTATTTCTTCTGCTTGCTCAATATTTTCTGCTCTTGCAACATATTCTCCACATGTTCCTTGAATTCTCTTTAAAACAACAGGCCAGTGATTGAATTCATGCAATTCTCTCTTAGCTATATTTAAATTCTCTGATAATAGAATTGTTTCAGGAGTTGGAATATCATGTTCTTTGCATGCTAGAGCAAATATCCATTTATCCTCTGTAAAATAATAGGTTTTTGAAGAATCAATAACTTTTTTACCTAATTGTTCCAATGTTTTTACAAATTCCCAAGCAAATTCTTCTGCACTATTATTAAAGATTATTTCACATTTCTTTGCTTTTTTTTCAATTTCTTTTTCATCTAACTCTTTCGCTATGTTAAACATTACAAGCTTTACATGTTTCTTTCTTGCAAGTTTTATAAATAATTTTTCGTCGTCGCGAAATTTATTTTCACAATAAATATATCCAATTATTCTTTTTTTTGTCCAAAATTTCATGCAATAAAAAAGAAATAATTGTATTTAAAGTATTTGATTTAATAAAAATGTTCGAGGATAAAATAAATAAAAAAAATCATTTTTTGTATTAAATTTTAAAAAATTCTATTAATATGGATGTGTTGGAATTTTTTTAAGTTTGGTCTTACTATGTTTTATATTCAATGCATGGAGTTGAATTGACTTTTCATAGGATAATTTTCTTGAAAATATGAGTTCAAGAGCATGGATAATTTCAGATATTTTTTTAATTAAAGTATCAAATCTCATTGAAGGAATTGTTTTTTTTGTTCTTGAAACAGTTAATCTCCCATAGTAGGGATATTTTGGTTCATCAGGCATTACTGAATAGAAGGGAATACCGTTGAAAAGATATGCTGGCCAATTTCCTCCTGCGATTTCAATCCATGGTGTCCCAACAAGAGGTGCAATAAAAGAAAAACCACTGTGAGGTGAAATTAGAACATTACATCTCCTTATTATACGTATTTGATTCCACATACCAATATCATAAAGAACCTCTACATTCTTAAAAATCCTGGATAATCTTTTTATCTTATTTAATTCATAGGCTTCTGTGCTTGTCTGTCCTTTTTTTACTTTTGTAACTCCTGTAATAAAAATTTTCACATCAGGAAAATTATTAAATATTTCAACAAAAATCATCTCCCAGGTTTTTAATGATGGATAAAATGCAGGATTTTTTGAACCTCCTAAAAGAACACAGATATTTTTTTCATGGAAATCAATCTCTTCAAAAAAAGAAGATTTTCTTGGAATTTTTAGTTCAACATGAGAGTCATCATCAAGATTTAATCCTTTTGGAAACTTCTTCGTTGGAAAAAGTTTTCCTGTTCCATATTTAGCTTCAAATAAGCTTTCAGAAATTTTTAAATGTTTTATCATTCCTTTTTCAGAAATCTTTCTCATTTCATAGTCTTTCATTAGAATCAAATTATTTGTAATAATATAATCAAAGGTTTTTGGAATATCTTTATAACATTTTGCCTGTTTTCCTTTTTTCCAGACTTCTTCAAGATTAATTGGATAGGTCTTTTTTATCCATGGACATGCTTTTGTTAATTCTACTGGCGTGTCTCCATTTACAATAAGGTGTATTTCACAATTTTTATTTGTGTTATGAATTCCTTTGCAAAGAACAATTGCTTCAATTAAATGGCCCACATGTTTGTAAAAAACAAAATTCACCAAGACTTTCATTGTAGAATGTAATTATTTGAATTTAAATAGGTTTTTATTTTATGGCTTTGGTGGAATTTTTTTAGTTATTGTAATAGTTATAGTTGTGTTAGTAATTATATTAAAACTAGTTGGTAAAGAGAATAGTAGTAATGTTAATGGTAGCAGTAATCAAGTTGGAACCACTATTTTTATTATGAATTAATTATATCCATCACTTGAAAAATCTTTTAAATAGTTGGATTTTTGGGGTGATTAAAAATCATCACCAGATATGATTTTTAACATTTCACTGTTTATGAAATAGGTTGGCTTTTTTCCTGTGTAGGTCAGGAAAAGTTCTTTTTTTGCTCTGCTTATGGCTACATAGAACAATCTTCTTTCTTCTTCTTCTTTATCATAGTTATCTATTTTTATCATTTCTATTACAGGATGGTCAGAGGCTTTACATGGAAAGTTTATTTCATTGCAACCAATGATAAAAACTTTATGGGCTTCAAGCCCTTTTATTGAATGTATTGTTGCCAGTGTAACTTCTCCTTTTTTTGCAGTGCTTCCATTTAAAAAATCATCTGTTTTTAGAATATGGGGAATATTTTTTTGTTTCATGAATTTAGATAGCTCTGTTAATTGATAGTTTGTTCTTGATAAAACAAAAATATCATCTTTGGATAGATCTGAAGAAAGGATTTCACTTATTACAAAATTCATTTCTTTTTCTTCTGAATCAAAATTTAACAATGATATTTTCTTCTCATCCTCATAGCTATTTTCTAAATCCGGAAGGGACATTATTCTTATGGATGAATTCATTAGGTTTACTAGGTGATTAGTGCTTCTATAATTTTTAATAAGGGTTATTATTTCGCTTTCAGGATATTTTTCCTGAAATTTTAATATATAATTTATATCAGAACCTCTCCAACCAAAAATAGATTGTCTTGGATCCCCTACACAAAATAAATTTTTTGGTTTTAATAGATTAAGAAGCTTGATTTGCATTGAATTTACATCTTGATATTCATCTACCAGAACATACTCAAACTCTGGTATGTATTGCTTGTTACTTTCAAAAAATTTTATTGTTTCAATTATTTGATCTGTATAATCTCTTAGACCACTTAAATCCATGTATTTTTTAAGATGCTTACATATGTTATATATTGTTTTTGCTGCTGGTTTGTCTTTTCCAAAAGCATCTTCTGAAAAATCATAGAATTCATCATTTCTTGATTTAAAGTACTCTAAAATAAAAAAACAATCATTCATAAGAGTATTTGATAACTGTTCTGAAGTCTTATTTCTTCTTTGAGAATCTGAAAAATATATCTCTATAACCTGATTCATTGTTAATCCTAAATCTGAAAGAGCTGACATTATTGCCATTACTTTATTTCCATAGGATATGACATTCATTTTTCTCCCATAGATCTGATTTTCATGTTTTAATAATATTTTTTCTGAAAATGAATTAAATGTTTCAACATTTGTATTAATCCCTAAATCTACTAATCTATATTGCATTTCTTCTCTTGCTTTTCTAGTAAAAGTTATTGCTAGAATTTTATTGGGATTAATTCCTTTGTATTTTACAAGAAATTCTATTCTTTTGGTTAAAACCGTTGTTTTTCCAGAACCTGCTCCTGCAATGCATAGAATTTTTTCATTTTCAGAAATTATTGCTTTTTTCTGATAATCATTGAATTTTTCTAATAAGATATTAAGTTCTTTGAATTTTATTTCATCTTCTTCTGTTATTATTGTTTTAGAATGATTAAAATTATTTTTTATCTTGTTTTTATAGAGTTGAGGATTACTTATCTCCTGCTTTCCTCTTTCTGTCAATCGTAGGACCTTTATAAATTTGTTAAAATCTGCTGAAGAAGATTCAATTAGACTATTGTTTATTAGATTATCCAGAATGTCTTTTAAATTATCTTTTTTAAATGAACCAAATAAAGATAGGGAATTTAAATCATTATCTCTTATTGAAGCGTTCTTACTAACTCCTTTTAAAAAATCAATTAGAAGATTTTTTCCAACTGGAAATGGAATTTCCTTTAGTGCTTTTAATACCTTAAGATAATCTAATGAATCATCTCTTTTGAATTCTTTAATTAATCCTGATTTATCATCCATTTTTTATAGGATATAAGATTATTATGATATTATTTAAAGTTAATGATAATTAAAAAAGTAAGGATAAAAAATATAATAAAAAATTTACTTTTTTGCTACTTTTTCTTCTCTAAGAACTATCTTTGCAATCATAAAGACTACAAAGGCTATTATAATGAAGTTTATGACCTCTCCAATAAAAGCTCCTAGCTTCATTACAATTGGGCCAAGGCTCACTGTCGCTTCTTTCCAAGCTCCGCCTGGAATAAATGGTGTTATAATAGGCATAATAACATTATCTACTAAAGATTTTACAAGGCTATTTGCTGCAAGACCGATTATAACAGCCACTGCAAGACCTATTACTTTGTATTCTTTAATAAATTCAAGAAACTCTTTTATTATTGCCATCCGATATATATGTTGGGGAAGTATATAAATATTTTGGGAAAATTCTCTGCTATAGGGAATAAAAATTTTAGATTAATTTTATATAATTAATAATCTTACAGATTATATGAAAAAAAGAGGGAAAAATAAAAATAAATTTTTATTGGCATTATTAGTTATTTTGGTTATTGTAATTTGTGCTTTTAGTGTATATTTTGTTGAATTAAATATAACTGGAAATGTTGTCAGCAATCCAGAAGGATTGGTTGCATATTATCCATTTGAAGGAAATGTAAATGATATGAGTGGAAATGGTAATAATGGATGGTCAAATGATTGTAATTATGTCTCTTCTAAATTAAGTAGTGGGATAAGTTTAAATGGAGTAAACAGTAGTGTTTCTATTCCAGATTCAGATTTATTAGACTTTACATCTGAATATTCAATAAGTATGTGGATTTATAGAAGAACAGACAGCAAAAATTTTGAGAGGATATTGTCTAAATCAGATTTTTCAGGATATACTTATTGGTTACAGATTGATCCTGATTCTACTATAGAATTTGGTAACGGGCCTTATATAAAAAGCAATATAACAATTCCGATAAACACCTGGATACATGTTTTTGCAATTAAAAACTCAACAGGATTTTCATTATATTTCAACGGAATATCAGATAAGAAGGCACAAACTTTTGGAGAAATTAAAGATGCAACTGTAACTGATTTTCCATTAAATCTTGGAAGATTAGGGACATCAAATAATTGGTATTATGGATTTGATGGGGTCATTGATGAACTTAAGATATGGAATTATCAATTAACTAAAGAAGAAATACTTAATGAGTATAATATAGGGGTCTGTGATAATATAATCGTACCTATTTCTGATCCTGTTAATATAAATTATCCATTAGTTGGAAATTATATCGGCGGAAGTAATTATGTTTATATCGACATTGGTAAAATAAAGGAAACCTGCAATATTAATGACTTTTATAATGAAGGTGAAGTAAAACCGGTTGTTGGTTATTACCATGTATGTAAAGATAAGGTTAGGGAGCAACTTGAGGCATTGAATAAAAGCGGACAAAGAAAAATATCTCTTGTACTATGGTTTAGTCATTTTGATAACTCGCTTAGAAAATATCAAGATTATGATTTTAAGATGTGGAGAGTAGTAGCTAACTCGGTTCTTTCTGATGGTGGAAAAATTACTCCTCAGCAAGAAGATAATCTAAGAAACATTATAAGAGATATTAGGTCAATAGGTTTTGATAGTGTATTTTTTAGGTTTGCAGGACAAATACAAAGTGATCCTACTCATCCTTCATTTCAACAACTTGATTTATATTCGGAAAATTGGAATTTTATAAAGAATACTAGGGAAATAGTTAATGAAGAATGGTGTAATAATAAAGAGAATTGTAATGGAAATGGCTTGCTTTATGATCTTGGAGTTGAATTTTCAGGTGCTGGGGCTGGAAAATATCCTGAATATTCGAGTTATACTACACAATTATGGCGAGATTATGTAAACTCTTATGGGAAAAATGATACAGTTGGTTTTAGCCATTCTTATGGGGACCAATCTACTAATTCGGCACCAGGTGTAAATAAGACCTCTTATAATAACATGCTCGATCTATCAATAGAGAACTATGATGCAAGTGATGTTGGAAGACCAAATTTTTATGCATTTGATCTTTATGATGAAAATTATGACCTATTTATGTTAATAGATTCTAAATTTAAAGAAAAAGGCATAATTAGTGAATCAATTATAATATCCGAAACTTATGCAAATAGTAAGAATACTGGATTAAATTTCTCTAAAGCCATCAATGAATCAAAAAGAGAAGTATTATATTTACTACAATGGCCTTTACTAAAACCTAATTGCCCTGATGCTTTTATTGATGTTTCTTATAATTATTCAAATTATCTTGATTTTAATCTTAGGATTGAAGATACCTGTATTTTATCTGAATGTATAGATAATAATCCATGTACAACTGAAAGTTGTGTTAATGGTGTTTGCAATAGTTCTTTCAATGTTAATGTTTGTGACGATACTAATTCTTGCACTTTAAATGATCTATGTTCAAATGGTGTTTGTTCTGGAACTTTATTGAATTGTGATGACTTTGATTCATGCACTAATGATAATTGCATTAATGGAGCATGCATATATGATTTCATAGAAAGTGAATCATGCACTTGTGATTCTGATATTGAATGTTATGATAATAATTATTGTACTAATGATAGTTGTATTAATCATCAATGCAGTTTTATAAATAACAGTAATTCATGCAATGATAATTTTCCTTGTACAGTGAATGATATATGTTCTAATGGAAATTGCAATGGGGTGAATAAGGATTGTAATGATAATATTGCATATACAATTGATTCATGTGAATCAGGAAATTGTATGCATGTGTTTAATGGAACCTGTACTAATGATAGTATTTGTGAAGATGGTTCTATATGCACTGATAATTTTTGTAATAATGTTACTGCAAGATGTGAAGTTGAATATAATGATGATTCTTGCAATGATGATGATTTAAATACAATAAATGATGAATGTATAGAAGGAAGTTGTATTGGTGAAAGCATATGTAACTTAAATTTATTATGTGAGGGTGGAAGAGGGGAAAGTTGTTCTAATTGTTTTAGTGATTGCGGGGTTTGTTCTATTGGTGATGGTGGTTCTGGAGGAAGCGGTGAGGGTAGAAATAGAATAATAAATACAAGTTCATGGAACATTAATCTCTCTTCAAATACAAGTGCTGAAATAAGAATGTCTATGCCTTCAAATAATCCTGTTAAAAATGAGAATAATTTATCTATTGTGCAGAAATTGAAAAATGAAATTTCCATTAATGAAAATGCTTTAAAGATATTTATTGCTATTGTTGCAATAATAATTATTTTAATAATGATCTTTGTTTATTTTCTTGTTAGAAATATAAAATAATGGTCAAATCATTTCCCCTATTAAATGATGAACTCCAACTTGCTTTATCTGAACATCCAAATTCTTTCCTAAAATAGATTTATCTTTAGAACTAATTAGGATGATATTATAATTATCATCTCTTGCCTCATAGAGGTTTTCACTTATTTTTTTATTTATGAAAATAGATATTGTTTTATCTTTGTATTTTTGCTTGTTTTTTTCAGCTGTTTCTCTGTGAATTTGCATTAGTTCCGAAGCTCTTCTATTAATAATCTTTATATCCAATGGCTTTAATTTTCCTGCTTCAGTTCCCCTATGGGATGAGAATTTTGATAGATTGAGAACATCTGGCTTGAATTCTTTTATGAATTCTAGATTAGATTGATTATCTTGTTCTGTTTCTGTTGGATATGCTGTAATAATATCTGTAGCTATAACAATATCTGGAAATTCTTTTTTAAATTGTTTTATTATTTTTTCTACTTTTTTTATTTCATAGGGTCTTTTCATGTTCCTAAGAACATTATTAGATGCTGATTGTATTGGAATATGAATAAACTTATACATCTTAGGAGATTTGTAAATTTGAATTAATTCCCCCATAATAGGATAAACATTATTTGGATTCATCATTCCTAGTCTTAGTTTAAAATTATGTTTTAATTTTAATATTTCATTGAGAAGTTCTGGAAGCAATGGTTTTCCTTGGTCTATTCCATAGGAAGCACAATCCTGGCTCGTTAACCATATTTCTTTTGCTCCTTGCTGCAAATCATTTTCTATTTGTTTTATTATTTTGTCTGAAGGATAAGAAAATAAAGAACCTTTTGCTAAACGAGTTTTGCAAAAACTACACTGGCCATTGCAACCTTCACTTATTTGGATTATTGAAATTAATTTGTTTTCTGGAATTTTTGGAAGAAGTATTTTTTCTTCTTTTCTTTCTGAAAGATATTCTTTTTGCATATTACTGTTGAATTCATTGTCAAAATAATCTGATATTATTTGAGAAATGTCTTTTATGTGATGGATTCCTAAAAATAATAGGTCTGGATTTATTTTTTTTAATGAGTTAAAATCTGTTTCAGGCATGCAACCGGATATAATAAAAAGTTTATTTTTGTAAAGTTTTGATAAATCTTGGATTCTTCTTTTTATTTTAGATTCTGTTTTTCCTTTTACAATGCAGGAGTTTATTATAATAATCTCTGCAATATT
>JAGVWZ010000037.1 GCA_018304045.1 Candidatus Pacearchaeota archaeon
CTAATTCTAATTATGCTGGGCATAATCGGGAGTCTTGTTTTAAGGTATCATATCAAACCTAATGAAGTATCTTATGTAGATAAAGAAAATCTTGTAGAAGATAATTCTTTTGAATCTATAACTCAAATAATAGGGGACTGTTGTGATGGTGCTAGAGGAAATGCTAGTATCTCATTAAGCGAGTCAACTGATGCATTTGATGGTAAATACTCCCTTAACCTTACATCTAAAAACCATTGTGCCTGTATAAATAAACCTATAGTAAAAATTTATAATAACCAAAATTATTTATTCTCATTTTATTATAAAGGAGATAGCCCTAGATTTTGTATTTGGGTTACTAAAGACAACAAATGCATGCCAGTTCAATCAATTGAAGAAGCTAAAACTTGGAAAAGATATAATAAAATTTTAACTTTCACGAACCAATCAAAAGAAGCATCAATATATTTTTATGCAGACTCAAATGGAAAAGAGACTACAACAAATCTTTATGACTATATTGAGATCTATGAACTAATAAAAATAGACGCAAATTACCAATATCAACCAGACGAACAATACATAATAAAAACAGACCCCTCAAACATAGTCCACAACGGCGAACCTCTTAATGACCAAGGCTACTACTTAGTAACAGGCGCCCCAGACATAACCCTAAAATTCCCCCTTACAGAACTTATTCTTCTTTTAGTCATGATGCTTATAGTTATCAGACTTCTTTTTAAAAAAGAAATAATTTGCTTATCTCACTTCATATTACACACATTACCAATACATATCACATTATTTATCAATATCTTTTTCAAGAAGCCACTTCCAAACAGGCAAAACTTTTATTTTCTTATCCTTTATTATAAATTCATCATACTGATTATATGTAAGAATTAAACCTTCCTTTAATTTGAATTTGTCCATGGCTTCAATTAAGCCATTTATTTCTCTATCTCTGCTGTTTTCATTAATTTCATAACAGACCTGCATAGCTTGAGTAATTCTTGATTCCTCTCTAATTATAAAATCGCATTCATTATTTTCCTGAAAATAAAATATATCTTTATAATTTTTTCTTAAATTGATAAATACAATATTTTCAAGTAATCTTCCCCTATCATCAAAAAATGAAGCAGAATTTTTTAGTGTAAAACCATTATCTATAGAATAAACCTTTTTGGGGTTCACTAACATTTTCTTCATAGAATAATCAAATTTGGAGATAGTAAATAACATATAAGTATCTTCAAAATAAGAAATAAAAGAAATCACACTATTAATTGAACCCAAATTAAAATTCTTCTTAAGGGAATTATAAGTGAATTGTTTTCCAATATTGGTAAGAAGATATATTGCAAGTTCCCTTAAAGTTTTTTGATTACGAATTTTATATCTTAGAGTTATATCCCTAGCAAGGATATCTTTTAATAATTCCTGTAAAATATCGGGTATTTTTAGTTTTAAATATTCTGCAAAACCACCATTTATAAGATATTCTTCAAATTGCTCTTTAGAAGGATTTTCTTTTTTGATTTTAAGAAACTCTCTGAAGGAAAATGGAAATATTTCATGAGTCAAGTGCCTACCTGTAAGTTTTGTTCCAAGCTCCTTACTCAATAAAGAAGCATTTGAACCTGTGATTATCACATGTTTTTTCAAATCAACAAGCCTTCTTACAAAAATTTCCCATTGAGAAATATTTTGGATTTCATCAAAAAAGTAATAATTTTGTTGACCATATTCCTCTATAAAAATCTGATCTAATTTTTCAAAATCCCTAATTTCAAAATTTCCTATTCTTGAATCTTCGAAATTAAAATAATAAAATCCCTTAACTTTTTTCATTAATTGCCTTAGTAATGTGCTTTTTCCACATCTCCTTATTCCCGACAAAATTAATGCAAAAGGCACATCTAGCTTCAGTTTTGTTACATCTTCTCTCTCTATTCCAGGATCAAATAACAAAATTTCTTCTCTTTGCAGTTTTACCACTCTTCTTAGCGTTTCTTTATCAATCATCTTAAGATTATTAGTGTCTTGGTCTTTTTAAATGTTTGCATTAGTAATGAACACTATTGTGCATTAGTAATGAACACTATTTTGTAAATCTTTTCAATGGGATTGAACAAAATATAGATTTTTTGTTCAATGAAATTATTGATATCCTAAGACCTGCAAGTTCGCCAACTAATTCAAATGGGCCCCTCTTACCCATATAAACCATCAGAGCAATATATCATTAAAACCGAACCCTCAAACGTAGTCTACAATGGGGAACCATTGAATGACCAAGGTTACTACCTCGTAACAGGCGAACAAGTCCATCTTGACAAAATGAATAAACAACAAGATGAACTTGAGAGAAGAACCAGACATAACCCTAAAATTCCCCCTTACAGAGCTTATCCTACTTCTTTGCATGATGCTTATTGTTATCAGACTTCTTTTTAAAAAAGAAATAATACAAACCGAAAGAATTATTGCAAGAGATATTAAAAGAATTGAATCTCATATAAAATAACTCCTAGACTCCTTATTTTTTAGCCCCCCTAGACTATTGCTTGCTTATCTCACTCATTTTACATACATTACTGATACAAGTTTCACATTAGATACTAATACTCACCCATCTAACTGCTTGCCACCTACTCATCATTATCTTACAAACATTACTAAAACAGAACAACAGAAAACCTTAAATATTCTTATGTATTACATATATTAAGGATACTCCTGATCCGGCTCGAGCGAAAGCGATAGAGCCTTGCAGAGCTTAGGGGGTTTAATACCCCAATCCTTAACTAAATTATTTTACTGATTATTTCAAAATAGATTACTTACTAATGCTAAACTCAAGTTTAACTTTAGTAAGATTACACCCATTACCAATACCCAAATCCATAACAGAAAAGATTAAATATAGAATTAAGCTAGGTATATTCATGAAAAAGGAAACAAAGTTTGACTATGATACTGAACTTGATATTCTTCATGTTTATACATCAGACCTAGAAGAGATTAAAGGCGGTATAACTTTTGGCAATTTTACTATTGATGTTGCAAATGATGGTAAGATATTAGGGGTAGAATTAGAGGGTGCTAGCTCTCATTTGAATATGGAACCGCAAAAACTTGCAAGTCTTGATAAAGCAGATATTTTGATAAAAAAGAATGGAAATATCTTATTTATAGGATTTACTGTAATAAAAGGTAAAGAAAACTCCACAATACAGATTAATGTCCCAAATCAAGAAGAATGCATTCCCCTATCAAATTAAACAGAAAGCCCATATTTTCGATTAACTGATTTTTCCAAGTTCCTGAATATCCTAATTGCAGAAAATATCTTCATAGGACTTTCATCTAAAATATATCCTACTTTTACAAAAACATTTCTGCTTTCATCATAACAAATAGTATAAAGATATCCTTTTGCAGTTTTTCGTTTAAAACCTCTTTTTATTTTATCCTTCTTTTCATAAATTTCTTTTAATTCAATTAACCCTATTCCATGTCTCGGAATATCTGAAACAAAATCTCCAAACTTACTTAAAAAATAATGTCTATGAATCTCAAAATCCTCAAATAGTTTTTCATTAAGAATCATTTTAACCTTACCTACATCTTCTTCAGACAAAGGAATATTTTCACCTTCATTTTCCATGAAAATAACAAGAATAATCAAAGTTATAAGATTTTCGTTTTGACTACTAATCAAAACAGATCCTTCCAACATAGTTCACAATGCCGAACCCCTAAACAATCAAGGCTACTATCTCGTCACAGGTGAGTAAAAGCATTTTTAGTAAAAAGATAGATAGGAAAACGCTTTTACGAATAGAACCAGACATAACCCTAAAATTTCCATTTATAGAACTTATTCTTCTTTTAGTCATGATGGTCATAGTTATCAGACTTTTGTTTAAGAAACAGGTTCTAGAAACCGAAAAGATAATTGCAAGAGATATTAGAAGAATTGAAGCTGGATTGAAATAATCATCTGCCAGCTTGCACACTTCTCTAAGTTTTACATTAACTACCAATACTTATTTTCATGCACCACTAATATTTTACACTTACTCATCCATTATCATACATCAATCATACAAAGACTTACCAAAAACTATAAATACCTAACAAGGTTATATAATCTGTAAGTGGACTGACCCAGTAAAAGCTTTATGTATGTAAAGTATCCAACGCATATGCGTGTAATTGGTTTGGAAAAGTCACTCTCCACTTACTTTAATTTTCTATCTATCTTATGAAATTAAATTGATGCTTCTTCATGCCCTCTTATGATAAGTCCAGCATAATTTCCATAAAGATAGGGTGCATAATGTATTGCATCGGGGAAATCTCTTGTCATACTCAAATAAGAGATGTTTTCCATCATTTTTTCTTTTGCTTTATTAACTGCAATTTTTGCAGTTTTCCCATGAATTAAAAATGAAGAAAGTATGTTTGAAGGTTCAAAAAAAAATTTTGCAATCTTGTCTCTTCTTGGAGAGGCTTCACTGTCCGGATCTCTTCCAACAGCAAAGTCATATTTATATCCAATAAATACCAATGCTCCCCTATTCACAGACTCTATTCCTAATTTTGATGCAGAAGAGCAGGTTAATGAATAAATAATTTTACCTTTGAGAATATCTAGATTTTTATCATCACATGAAAAAAGAATTTCGTCCTTATGGCCAGATATTGTTCTTGATGATCCATGGCCGTTAAAAATAATCAAATCAGGATTTTGACTTATTATTCTTTCTACAACAAATTTTTTATTTGCTGCTTCTTTTTCTAAATTTATTGTTGTTATTCCAATAGACTCGGATAATTTAATTAACTCTTTACTATAATGATAAAGATATTCCATAGTATCATCATGTTTCGGCCTTGAAAATAAAATACATTTCATGTTATCCCTCTTTTTTGATTTTTATGAAAAAAGCCCTTTTTTAAACGCTCTAAGATATCCTAACTGGATATTAATTATTTCTTCACCAATTCTGCTTTCACTTTTAACTTCTTTTATCAAATCATCTCTACTTAAAAATTTGCCCTCTTCTGATCCAAGAGATATTTTAAAAGTAGGAGGCGTTTGTCTTAATCTTTCAATTACTATTTCTTTTTCAATTTTCTTAAATTCATTTTCTTCAGTCATATTATCTTTAACTCCTGGAGTATTTTTAAAATTTTCCTTCCTCGATCAGTATTGTTTTTTATTTCATGATAAGCTATATTCCAGCTTATAGGTTCCTCATCTAAAACAACAACTACAAGCCTCCTTTCGTCTATAGGAACATCAGAATAAACTTTAAAAAAATCTTCTGCCCTTTCAATAATTTCCATAATATCTATAAGAAGGAGTTCTATTTAAAGATAATTATTTAGGGGACACCACCTACACCTTCAAATCCAATGAGCAGTACCTCATAAAAACCGAACCCTCAAACATAGTCCACAACCCGAACCCCTAAATGACCAAGGTTATTACCTCATAACAGGCGAACAAGTCCATCTTGACAAAATGAATAAACAACAAGATGAACTTGAGAGAAGAACCAGACATAACCCTAAAATTCCCCCTTACAGAACTTATTCTTCTTTTAGTCATGATGCTTATAGTTATCAGACTTCTTTTTAAAAAAGAAATAATACAAACCGAAAGAATTATTGCAAGAGATAT
>JAGVWZ010000021.1 GCA_018304045.1 Candidatus Pacearchaeota archaeon
GGAATTTAGGTTCAATAATAGAAATGAAAATGTTTTTAAGCTGTTAATGGATATATGTATTGTAAGGGGGCAGTTTAGTCCGGATTTACACTAATCACCTAATCTTTTTATAAAAATTCATTATTTTAAAAGAATATATATATATACTTTACTAATAATATTAAAATATGAAAACAATACAAAAATTTAATAAAATCTGCAAAGACATAAAATCTATTAAGATTCAAGGTGCAGAAAACATAGCAAAAGCAGGATTTAATGCCTATAAACTTGTTCCAACAAAAAAATCTATAAAAAAACTTATTTCACTTAGAGCAACAGAACCAATGTTATTCAATCTATTAAAATATCATAATAATTTGTCCATAAAAGAATTAGAAGAAAAATTAGAACAAAATCAAGATAAAATAAATAAGGAAGTCTTCAAACAAATAAAAAATAATTCAATAATATTCACCCATTGCCATTCCTCAACTGTCACAAAAGCAATTATTTATGCACATAAAAAAGGCAAAAAATTTGAAGTTTACAATACTGAAACAAGGCCATTATTCCAAGGAAGAAAAACTTATATGGAATTAAAAAAAGCAGGGATTAAAACAACAATGTTTGTAGATTCTGCAGCTCAAATAGCTTTGACAAAAGAACAGGATAAAGAAGAAAAAACAAAACCAGCTAATTTAATGCTAATAGGGGCAGATGCAATACAAAAAAATGGTGTAATAAATAAAGTGGGCAGTGGAATGTTTGCAAAAATAGCAAAACAAAACAAAATCCCCGTGTATATCATATCAGATTCTTTAAAATATTCAAAACAAAAAATAAAATTTGAACAAAGGTCTTCAAAAGAAGTTTGGAATGAAAATAATATAAAAATCAATATAAAAAATCCAACATTTGAACTAATTAATAGAAAAGATATTACTAGAATAATATCTGAACTTGGAACATTGAAATATAATAATTTTGTAAAGAAAGTTAAAAATTAATCCTCTTCTTCACATTCACAATATTCACATTTTCCACCAGGACAATCTTCCTCACAATCACACTCATTACCATGCTTATGGTTCTTATTTTCACTTTCAAGCATGAGTTCTATGGTGCTTTCCAACTCCCTTAATCTTTCATCTATTTCCCCTTTTGCAACAACTAATTTTCCCATTTGTTCATCAACAATTCCCAATGTTTCTTCAATACTCTTATTAACATAGCTTTTATTTCCAACTTCAACAACAAGCTCTTTCTTTTTTATTTCAACAGGAAGATATATTTTTTTGCCAATATTAACTAGAATTTCTTTAGATTCCTTATTATTTATCTCTTCTAAACTATCTTTTAATTCATTAAGTTCTTTTATATTCTGACTGATTAATTCAGACTGAGAATTAAGTTGATTAGCTTCCTGCTCAATTAATTGAAATTGCATTATTTTTTCCCTGTCCATGGTAGTTTAAGGTCTATTTGCAAACCATATATTCTGGTAATTAAAGCTTTTTAAATTCTTTTATTCATACTATTAGATGATAAAAAAGACAATGATTTGGTTTGAAAAGCATTATATTATTTCTCTAATAATAACTATTTTAATAGCTATTTTTATATTTTACATATCATCTAAATCATTTGAAAAAGGAACTCCTGTAGATTTTCCCTACAAAACAATAGTTTATCATTTTTCTATTTTCTTTCTTTTAGCATTTTTTCTTTCCTTGTCTTTAATAGGAAAAACCAAAAATAAATATTATATATTTATAGCAATTCTTATTTCCATAGCCTACGGCATATTTGATGAGCTACATCAATTATTTGTTCCAAATAGATATTGCAGTATAGGTGATTTCTTAATAAATTCTACTGGAATAATATTATCTGGAATTATATACTCTTTTAGATTTAAAAGTAATTGAATAATTTAATTAAAGTCTCTTCCAACATATTTTTCTAACTTAATAAACTAAAAAAGGCGAGCAAGTGGAGCCTTAAACTAAATAGCATTAATAAAAAATATTAATAATTATCAATAATCATGCAACATTAAATAATTTTCTAAAAATTCCAGAGAAAATCATGCTTCCAATTAAATAATAAAGTATCCACCATCCGCCAAACATAGGATTTAGATACATTCCAAACCATCTGAAGAATAAAACTATTGGAATCGTTGTAAACATAATAGGCTTCATTGTTAATTCAAATGTTTTTGGAAGGAATTCCAACTGCTTTTTCTGAAGTTCCATTAATTTTTCAGGATGTTCCTTATATTTCTTCATTTCTTCACTAAGGATTTTTTGTTCTTTTTTTAATTCTCTTAAGGCAGCCTGGTCAGAAAGATATTTCTGAGCAAGTGTTAGTATTAAAGAGGTCAGCCCAATTATTATAATAAATCCAACATAATTATAGGGATTTGGCCATTTTAACAATATTCCAAGTGAAGGATCAAGTATTGAACTAACTGTATTTTTTACTAAAGGAAGACTGTCCCAACTAGATGCAATATATGCAGATATGATAAACATTACAAAAAAAATTATCATCCCTTTATTCATTTTTATCACTTATTTTATACTCCCATCATTTTCTTCAATGCAGGATTCATATCCATTGCATGTTGTTGACTGATATTCTGATAGAATTGGAATGTAATCATTATCCCTAATAAGAGAGCAGTTCCTGCAACCAATGATCCTAAAACATCTGCAAGTGATGCAAGTAATCCAATTGCCAATCCACCCATAACAGTCAATGGCATTACATATCTTGCAAGTATTGTTTCAAGTACTCTCTTATCTTTTCTAAATCCAGGAATTTGCAATCCTGAGTTTAATATATTTTGAGCCTGATTTGAAGCTTCCATTCCAGAAGTCTTAACCCAAAATACAGAGAACAATGCAGCAAAAAACATGTAAAATATCATATGTGAAAATAATTGTATAGTTAATATCCATTCCCAGCTTCCAGTAATTAATCTCTCAACTATATTTATAGGAGTTATCCAATACAAAAATCCTGAAACAGGTCTTCCGCCCTGAATATCCCCTAAGATTGTTGCATGTCCAATCCAGTTTTGCAAAAGTCCTCCAAATAATTGTAAGTTTGCTATTAAAGCAGAAGTTAAGATAACAGGTATTACACTAGCATAAAAAAACTGCAATGGCCATTTCATAGAATACCCTCTTAATCTATCATAACTTAAAGGAATTTCAATTTTAAGAGACTGTGCCCAAACAACAATTAAAAATAATATTATTGTAGAAACTATCATTGCAAGTGCAAGCAAAGCACCTTGAGAATCACCATTAATCAAACTTATTACTAATGCAATAGCTTTTCCACTTGCTTGGAAATTTCCTTCAGGTCCTAAAAATCCAAATGTAGCTGTTATTAATCTCCTACCAACTCCTGCTGCAATAAATAAACTTATTCCAGAACCAAATCCCCATTTATTACAAACTTCATCCATAAATAATATTGCAAGTCCGCCTAAAATCAATTGCAATATAACTATTGGAACATATCCTGGAGAAGCCTGTAGACCATTCATTAAAACATAGATCATTGATTCAAATATTATAAAAAAGAAAATTAATAACTTCTGTAATCCTTGAAAAAATCTTTTACCTTCTGGTGAAGAAGTATCAATATTCAATATCTTACTTCCAACTAACAACTGTAATATAATCGAAGCCATAACAATTGGACCTATTCCAAGAGAAATTATTGAACCAAAACTAGTTCCCATTATAATCTCTAAATATTCGAATCTCTGCAATGAATTTGACTCAAGTCCATAGAGAGCAATTGTTTCCATTACAAAAAAACCAATAAGAACAATCAATGTCCATTTTAATTTAACATTGAATCCTAATTTTTTTTCAACAGGCCCTTTTACTTCTGGCAGATTCTTTAAAATATCAACAAATTCCATAAGTATTAATCATTTTTTAGGTTTATAAAACTTCTTTATTTTTAAATCAGCTTTTCTTAACTTTCTTTCCTTCTGTCTTTTTTGTTTCCTTCACTTCATCTGAATTTTTTTCTTTATCTTGCTTTTTTTTAGTTGATTCTGGTCTTTCTTCAGGAGCAATAACAATAGCTTTTCCACCTGCTTTTTCAATTTTTTCTTTTGCACTTTCTGAAAATGCTCTTGCCTTTATGATTAGTTTTTCATTTAATTCTCCTTCACCAAGTATTTTATATCTTTTAAGGACTATTTCTTTATCATTATCTTTTTTCAATAGGGATTTTAAATTTTTTTGAATATTTCCAATATTCATAACATCATTTATCTTATGTTTAGTTCCTCTGCTTGTGATTCCCTGTTTTCCAAAATAATTATTACCAAATAATTTTATAACCAATGATTTTTTATGGTCTGCTCTTTTTCCAGTTCCAGCCATTCCAACTCCTCCATGATGTCCGCTTCCTTTCCATTTCTTTCTAGCGCCATGTCCATAGGTAGTATTTCCTCTCCAATTCTTTGTTTTCTTTTTCTTTTTAACTTTGAATCCCATTATAATTTACTCCCTAAATTCAAATTTACTATACTTAGTTTTTGATTTTGTTCTTGTTGAAACCTTGTTTCATGTTCTCTTGCTAAAAAATATCCACCTAGTAATGTAGCAGTAATTGCTAGAGCCCCTATAGCTTCATTAATAAGTCCATCTCTATATCCCCTTTCATAATCATTAATATTACTTTCCATTTTACAACATCCTCTCAACTAATTTATTTATATCTTGTTTATTGTTTCCAAGAACACCTTTTGGATATTGTATCTTGCTTCTAATTCCGCCCCTTGGTGGATGTAATCTGAAAAATGGTTTAAGTCCAAGATCTGAAAGTGATTTTCCTTTTATTATTTCATCAGAAATATCTCCTGCATTAATTTTCTCTTTTTTTACACTCATTGCCCTTGCTCTTATTAATTTTTCAAGAATATCCTTTTCTATTTCACCATAGCTAACATGATACTTAACTCTATCAACCATACCCATTAATGCCTTATCATGAGTTTTAACCAATATACAAGTATATTTTCTTCTAAGTCTTAATCTGTCTAAAGTTTCTCTTACTTCTGGTTTTACTTTAACCTCTCCTGCAATTCTAATAACAACAGTTATTTTTCCAGAGCCATGACTAGGTTTATGTTCAATTTTGTTCTTGTTTTCTCCGAGGTCTTTTTCAAAAGAGCTCTCCTTCTTTGCTTTTGTTTTTTTTGTCTCTTCCATTGTTATATTTCTATTTATTATGATTTATCTTTTCTCTTTATTTACTTGCTTCTTACATTATTTTTATTGTGTCTTCTGAAAAACCTAGCTTTACCAAAGCCCTTTTAGCATTCTTTGTATGATTCCCTTGTAGTTCAACAGCTTTGATCTCTTCCCTAACTGTTCCACCACAAGCAAGTTCTTGCTTAAGGCCCCTTGCAATAGTTTTCAAGTCCACGCCTTGAAAACCTGAAAACAAAGTAACAATTTTTCCAAACTTTTTCTTATCAGTCTGGACCTGTATTCTTTGTTCTGTTTTTGCTATGTCTTCACAAACACAAGCTTGTAAAGGCAATCCGCACTTCGGACATATATCCATAGTTTGTTATTTATCAATAGACTTTTTGTTTAATCTATTGAATGTTAATAATCTAGCAATTGTCCTTTTTATTTCCCTTGTTTTTAATTTTCCACCTTTACTAGATGAAACTTGATTTTTTATTAATTCCATTTTTAATTCTTTTACTTTTTCTTCAATTTCTGAATGATTCATTTTCTTTATTTCTTTAGATTTTAGTATAGACATTTTAATTTACTCCATGGTATTTTAAAAACCAGTCAAATTTTTTATAATTTTCAGTTCCAGGATTAAATACTTCCTCAATATTCATTTGATTTGGATGTTTTAATCTTCCATCCCAAAATCCATTTGCAAGGTCCATGCTAATTATATCATAAGGTCTTGAAATATGAAGGATTGTTCCTGTTGCAGACCTTGTCAATGTATGGAATTTTAATATATCATTTCTCAATATAACTTCGGTTCCAAGAGGAGTTATAGCTCTATCCCCCATACTCCCTATTTTTAATTTCTCCCCCATTACTAAAGTTTGTGTTGTTTGTGTTAATGTCATTTTATTCTTTCTTCTCCTCAGTTTTCTTTGATTTTCTTGGTTTTTTTATTATTTCTACTGGTTTTTCAGCAATCCTATTGATTTGTGCTTTTATTCCATCAGTTATGATTATTTGATCATAGATTCTTTTTTCAGGAGACATTATTGCAACCTTTATCCCACTTATTCCAAGTTTTGTCAATGCAACTGCCTGTGCTCTATCAACCTCTTTTGAAGATTCTCCTGCTTTCTTTAAATATCCTTCTGAAAATCTCCAAGACTTTGCTCTTTCACTAGGAAGTTTTCCACTTAATCTTAATTCACAGCCAAGTGCTCCAGCTTTCATAATTTCCTGTAATTTTTTATAAGCAATAACTTTAAATTTTAAATTACCCATTCTTTCTAATGCCATTGCAATATCATCTGCAACTAATTGTGAATCAAATAATGGATTAGATATTTCTCTTATTTCAATATGTGGATTTTCTAATTTAAATCTTGTTCTTAGGAAATTAGTTAATTCTTCTATTTTTTCCCCTTTTCTTCCAATAACAAGTCCTGGTTTTGCAGTGCTTATTACTATTTTTTCACCAACAGGAGTATATTCAATGTCTAATCTGCTGATTTTTCCTTTTCCTAAATTTCTCTTTATATATTCTTTAATTCCATATTCTTCTTTTTTCAGTTTTATAAATCTTGATTTTTCCATTGCCATGGTTTACATCTCCTGTGTTTTTGAAAGAGCATCCATACAAGCTCTTCCTAAATTTAATGTAGTTCTTATTTGTCCTGATGTTGCACTATATACATCCTTTATTCCAGCTAATTTTAATATTTTTTTGCATTCATCACCAATAACAAGTCCTGTTCCCTGTGGAGCAGGCATTAATTTTACCCTAACACTTCCACATTTTCCTTCAACAATAAAAGGAACAGTATGTTCTTCATTGCACACACAATCAAAACTACCACATCCTCTTTTTATTTTTGTTAAATTTAATTTAGCATATCTTACTGCCTTTGCTCTTGCAGGAAGTGTTTCTTTTGCTCTTCCATAGCCCAATCCAATATATCCATTTTCATTTCCAACAACAGCCATGCAAGCAAAAGTAGCTACATTTCCTTCCTCTGTTTTTTTCTGAGTTTGTCTCCAAGCTCTTCTTTTTCCACCACCAAATTTTCCTTTTGCTTGTCCTATATTTAGTATATCTGATTTTAAATTAAGCAATGTATCAATTATTTCTGGTTCAAGGACTTTATGTTTTAAAACATCATCTATTTTAGTTATTTTTTTATCTTTTACTAACTTTCCAAGTTTTGTTTTTGGTAACCAATCTTCAAGATTTTTTATTTGTGTTTGTTTTAGTCTTTCTTCTCTTATTTTAGCAAGTTCTAAATCTGACATAAATGATTTTTCTCTCATATTATTTCTTTCCCCCCATCTTTTCTAAGTCCTGATTTCTCCAAAGTCTTTTCAAAAGAGCTCAAAACTTCCTTCATTATTTTTTCCTTATTTCCTTTTATCGTTTCTTCAGTAGGAATAACTTCTTCATTACATTCTATTTCTTTTCCTGAATCCAGGTATCCTTTTACACCAGCATATATTCTAGATCCCTTTGTGTTAGGTATTAAGCCTGTATCAAGCACAGCTCTTCCTTTCAAATTAGCTTTCTTTCCAAGTAAAAATCCTGCAAGATATGCAGCAGTAAGGCACTTTAGACTTCCAGATTTATCTTCAGGCCAGCCATATTTTAAAAGATCCTTAGTGGTTACAGCAGCAATTACTTTATCCTGCGCATGAAAACTTTCAATTATCTGCAATATGATGTATCTATCAGTTTTTCTAATAACTAACCTAGGAGAATTACCCTTAAGTAATTTTAATCTCTTATTATAGTTAGTCTTATTCTCTATTCTTCTTCTTTTATCAATTTTCATGCGTCTTTAACTCCTGTTTTTGTTTTTCTTACTTTATTTGGTTTTTCTTTTAATCTACTTTTGTCTAATTTTATTTCTATATCTTCTTCTTTTTGTTTTATTCTTGTTGGTCCTTCTAAATATTCTTTCAAGTGAACTTTACTTCTAAATTCACTCATTTTTATTTTTTTTCTTAAATCAATATAAGAATCTCTATCAATTTTCCCACTATTTCTTAAGTCTCTAACATATCTTCTTAATTTTCTAGTTATTTTAACATAATTTTGTTTTCTTTTGTTTATTTTTTTCTTAACTTTTCCAGGCCCACGTTTTGTTTTTCTTTTTACATTTGTTTTTCTTCCTTTCACAGGTTTTAATGAGATTAATCCTTCTTCAAACATTGTTTTAATGTCCTGTTTTGTTATAGCCTCTTTTATTTCAGATATTGCTTCATTATGTAATATGATTCTATTCTTTCCAACTCCAAGAGTTCTTGCAGCTAATTCTTTTTTATTTCTTAGGTTCATTTTTTTCTCCTCCATTTAAATTTTCTTTTTTATCTATATTTTCTTTCTTTTCTTCTTCCTTCTTCTCAAATTCTTTCCCTTTTTTCCTTTCCTGTTTTTTAGATTTTTCTTCTTTCTTTCTTTCCAACGTCTCCCTTATTTTTTCAAGGAATTTTTTTGGATTAATATTGCTAACTTTTATATTATTTTTAACAGCATATTCCATTAACTCAACTTTCTTTTTATTGCCAATGCTTCCAATTATTGCAATTTCATGCTTTGAAACTTTTTTTAATTCTTCAAGATTATTTACTTTTACAGGTACCAATCCTTTAATCAAATCTCTCTTGCTTTTTTCATTTCTGAATCCTATTGAGACATTTCTCAAATGTCCTTTCATCCTTAATCTAACTTTATTATCAATCCCATTTGCTCTCCTGTATTTTTGCATTTTCTTTCTTCTTAATCCTAATTTTGAATATTGAGTATATCCTAGTCTTAGGAATTTTTGTTTTCTTCTTTTCATAAAAACACCCTCCCTGGTTTTTCAGTGATAAATATACCATCTTGGAATATTCTTCTGTCCCGGAATCTGACTTTAGTCCCTTTTTCAATATTAGCTGCAGTTTGTCCTGCATTTTCAATATCAAAGCTGTCTAATTCAATTGTATCTTTATTTAATTTAACATTGACATTATCCATTATCTTTATTTTTCTATCTTTCTTTTCACCCAGGAAGTTTTTGACAATAATCTCATTTGAATTTTTATCATGACTAAGGGTCATTGGAAAATGTACATTAGAAACCTGTAATTTATATTTAAAAGGTTCTTCAAGTCCCATAACTGCATTTTTTAGATGAGCAGCTAAAGATCCAATCATTCTTTTTTCAGCCCTGCCAGATTTTTTTGTTTTTAATATTATCTTATTATTTTCAATTACTACATTTATAATGGGATTTACTTTTCTAATGATTCTTTGATTACTTTTTTCAATAATTATTTCTTTTCCATCTATTTTTGCACTAATGCCTGATTTTAATTCTACCTCATTAGTTAATCCTACAATTTTCTTCTCAGCCATTTTAATAGATATATGCAACTAAGCATCCTCCTAGATTTTGTTCTTCAGCTTCATTATGTTTCATCAATCCTTTGTTTGTAGAGATTATAACAAATCCAAAATTTTTAGCAGGAAGGAATCTTCTTACATAGTAATTTATTTTTTCAACTTGCGCTGTAAATCTTGGTTTTATTGCCTTAAACTCATTTAATTTGATTATTTCAACAACAAGTTCATTGCCATTTACACTATAATCAATATATCCATTTTCTTTTGCTATGTCTAATACATTTCTCAATAACTTTGAATGTTTTTTCAAAGTCACAGATTTCTTTCTAGCTTTTTTAGCATTTATTATCTGATTCAATCCGTCTGAAACTATATCTTGACTCATTTTAACGCTTCTCTTAATAATTTATCTAAATCTTCAAATTGATTATCTTCTGGAGCAACATAATCTAACACCATTGGAGAACCAAATCCAAAACCTCTAGGAAAAACTGTTCTTTCCATACAAAGTATTCCATCCCCAAATCTTGCATGTGTGTAAGCTAATCTCCCATCAACAGATGTAGTTCTTACTACTTCCCTCAATCCATTTTCATGATTTATTACTGAATAATTTGTACTTACCATTTTATGAATATTTTTTGAACCCCAGGTCTTCGGCAATATCTCTAAAACATTGCCTACATAAATTTATTCCATATTGTCCTACCATTGCACCAAATCTACCACATTTTTCACATTTTTTTTGTGCAATACCACATGTTTTTTCTTGAGGTTTATTGTGCTTTAACCATTTATCTCTCTTAGCAGGTTTTCTTGATAATTGCTTCAAAACTTTTCTCCAATCACTTGCAGTCATTTTTTCTTAATACTGATTTTGAAATTTTTTTTCAAAAAATCAATTATTTCCTCCTTTGTTACATCTTGTCTTTTTGGATATTTTCCCTGTTTTATTTTTCTTAATTTTACTCTTCTTCCTTTTCTTTTAAAAGATAAATCAATATCCAATCCCAACATACCAATATCCCTATTGTATTCTAATCCAGGAATTTCAATATATTCTCTTATTCCAAAAGATAGATGATTATCTGCTATTTGCCTTATTTTTACACTATTATCAAGTGCAGCAAAAAATCTTTTTAATAAAGAGATTATTTCAGGTTTGTTTCTTATTGTAACCTTGCATCCACTTTTCTTTCCAGGACTTATTCCAAAATCAGGTATTCTTTTTGAGGATTTTATTGTTTGGACTTTTCTTTTAGTTATAAGCTCTAATAATTTTACAGATCTTTCTAATTTGTCTTCAACTCCGCCACAGTTTAAGACCATTTTTTCCATTTCAATTTGTTTCATTATATTTTCAGTCATTTTATTTCACAGCTATAATGTTTTTTACCCAAACATTAACTCTTCCCTCCTTTGAATTTATTTTTGCAATCATTTTTCCACCACGCTCAACAATTTCTTCAATTTTTCCAAAATAACCAGCATGTTTACCTTCATTAATAAAAACTTCCTTACCTTTTTCAATAGGAATAATTTTTTCAATTTTGCCATCCCTAAGATTTATTACCAAAGAATCTCCCACACTAATTTTTTCTTTTGTAATAATATTTCTTCCATGCATAAGATTAAATTGAATTTTATTTTTTGAAATTAATTTTTTATTAAGAACTTTATAGATTTTTGATTCAGAATCTTTTCCAGAAACTTCTTCAAAGACCATTTTCTTATGTTCTGATAAAATTGCTTTATAATTTTTCTTTGATTCTGGAATAGAAATAATGTCAAACAAGGAGACAGGATAATTAGTTTCCTTAATAGTTTTATTATTAATTAAAATTTTACCTTCATTTAATAATCTCTTTAATTCTTTCTTATTTCTAACTAGTTTTAAAACATCCCTCATAACAACAACCAGTGAAATAGCTTCATTATTATTATGATTAGGCACAGCTAAATATTTGGTTCCTTTTCTTGGAACTGGCCAAAATTTCCCTATATTTTTTCTTTTAAGATACATTTTATTTTTCCTTTATTTTTTAATTTCTTTTGATTTATTTTCAGATTTTGTTTCTTTTTTCTTTACTTCTTTCTTAGGCTTTGCCTCAATCCTTTTTCTTTCTAGAGCTTCTTTTCTTTTTTTATCATTTAAGTTTAATTCAATTATCTGCAGATTTGAAGGATCAAACAAAACACCTATTTTTGATCCATCTTTCTTTGTTCTAAATATTCCTGCAATTGTTATTTTTAATCTGCTTAAATTAACATTTTCAACTTTTCCTTTCTTGCCATTGAATTCTCCAATCATTATTTTTACTTCATCATCTTTTCTTACTGGAAAATTTCTTTTTTGATATTTTTTTCTTAATTCTTTTGAAAGGTGAACACTCATCATCTTGTGCCTTATGTGTAATGGAGCATTGTATCTGTATTTTCTTTGCTTTCTAGGCTGCTTGCTTCCTGTCCACTCAGTTGAAAATTCTTTTTTCATGTTAATATCTACATTATAAACTTAGCTATCTTAGCTAGGAAAGGGTATCTTTCAGCAGCCTCCTTTGCAATTGGTCCTTTAATTTGAGTTCCTTTCGGATTACCTTTTTCATCTTTTAGTAATGCAACAGCATTATCTGTAAATGCAACTCTTTCTCCTGTATTTCTTCTAAATGGTTTAACCTGTCTTATTATAACTGCATCAAAAATTTGTCCTTTCATTTTAGGATCTCCTTTTCTAACAGAAACTTTAACAAGATCTCCGAGTTTGATATATTGTTGTCTTCCTCTTTTAGATTTCATTCCCTTTAATCCAGTAATTCTCACAATTCTTGCTCCACTATTATCACTAGCAAGAGCTCCGCTCCCAATATTCAATCCATTTGTTAATTTTGCAGCAACTCCTCTCATCTGAAACTACACCTCTTGTAGTGAAGACCCTGAGAATTTGCAAGACAAATTGTCAGTGTTTTCAAAAATTTGTTTAGATTATTTTTGAAATTCATTCTTTCTTGCCCCCTTCACTTGCGATTTTTTTAGTTACAATAAAGTGTATTATTTTTGAAATAGGTCTGCACTCCATTATTTCAATATAATCTCTAAGATTTATTTCATTGAACATACATGTAGGAAGTCTTGCATGAAGTTTTGTTTTTCTTGCAGAGTATCTTTCATATTTCTTTACATAAAGAGTTCTTTCAAATTCAATTACAACTCTTTTAGGAAATTTTTTAATTACAAATCCATTGAATTTTCTTCCCCTTAAACTAATTTTTCCATGAGTAGGGCACATCTTGTCGTTACATTCTATTATGTTTTCTTCTTCTTTTGTCATTTTATTTTTTCACCTCAATATTTTTCTTATTTTCTCTTTTAATTAATTTAATTGTAACATGACATCTTTTCATTCTTCCTTGACCAAATTTTTTATAGGGTCTTGGTGCATTGTTAGGAATTGCATGCAATCTGTATTTTTCCAATTCAATTTCCTTTACAAGAGCATTTGATTTTAAACTTTTTAACAGTCTTATGAATTCCTTAGCCCCTTTAACAGGATATTTTCCACTCATCATTCCAGATTTATGAGCTATTTCTCCCCTCATTGGAATTGCTCTTTTCATATCAGCAACTTCTCCCAATTGTTTTATTGCTAAATCAATATCCTTTTTTCCTATAAAATTACTAAGTGCAATTGCATATTTTAATCCCAATGGAAGATTTCTTCCATTTACAACTGCTGTTTTTATTTCTTTTTCAATTAATTGTGTTTTTTGTTCTGCCATGTTTAATCATAAGTATTATTAATGTTTAATATTAAGGAGTTATATCTAAGTAGACTTATCCTGCTTGCATATTCTTTATTGTTATTTGTTATTAATGATATTTTCATTTATTTCACTGATGCAGATGCACTTGACCTTGTTGCACCTATACCTGCTGCTCCATGTTTAACTTTTGATCTTGTAACTGCAAATTCTCCAAGTCTATTTCCCAACATATCTATTGTTATATCAACTGGAAAAAATTCTTTTCCATTATGAACATTTATTTTTAATCCAACCATTTTTGGAACAATAACAAGTTCTCTTTGGTGAGTTCTTATTTGTTTTCCTTTTATAGTTTTCTTATTAAATCTTAGCAAAAATCTTTCAATTTCCCCATATTGCCTCATAATTGTTCTTCTTTCATTTGACTTTAACAATTTTGCAAATTCTCTTATATCCATTTTTTTTAATTCTTCGATACCTAAGCCTCTGTAAGTCTGTTCTTTCTTCTTAAGCATTTCATCTTCGTCTTGTTCTATATTGTGTACCATTTTATTTAATATGTCCAGTTCTACTCGGTCTTATGTGACCAACTTTCTGCCCTGGTGAAGCATTTCTTTGAGCAATCTTTGATTTAATTCTCTTTCCTCTTCCACTACCAAATGGATGATCAACTGCATTAGTTTTAATTGCAGAGGTTCTATGCCATTTCTTACCCCTTGATAACATTTTATGATGTTGTTTTCCAGCCTTAACCAATGGTTTTAATGCTCTTCCGCTTCCAGAAACAGAACCGATTATTGCTCTGCATTCAGGGTTTAATCTTATTCTTCTTCTTTTAATTATTATTTCAACACTTTTTTCATCCTTGATCCCAATAATTCCGTTTGTTCCAGAGCATCTGATTAATTTCCCACCGCTTCCAGGAAATATTTCTAGATTAAAAACATTTGTTCCTTGGGGAATATCCTTTAGTTTTAATATGTTCCCATTTTTAATTTCATTCCCACCAATCATTATTTCTTGCCTTTCATAAACTCCATCACAAGCAGGAACATAAAAATTATCTTTTTCAATTCTTATTTCAGCTAAAGGAGATGTATGTGCAAGAGAATTAAATAATTTATTTATCTTAGCTTTTCCATTAACAGTTATTCTAGGATAGGAAATCCTATATACATAGGCTTTTTTTCTAACTTGGAATGTAAAACTTCCTTTTCCCTTTGCTCGTCCTGTTGTTCGTTTTCCCATGTTAAATTTCTCTGAAATTTAATCAGACAGAGAATTCCTCCAATTCTCTGTATTTTCAAAAACCTGTTTGACAAAACCGAAGGTTTTCGCTGTTTTTGAAATATTTATTTTCATCTTATATCATTCCCAATTTTGTTGCAACATCAATTGCAGGATATTTGGGATTTAATTTAATATAACATATTTTTCTATTTCCAGTTATCAAAGTGTTCATCTTATCAACTTTAACTTTAAATGTATCTTCAAACTCTTTTTTTATTTCAGTTCTTGTTTTCCTTCTGTCATCTTCAATTGTGATTATGTTGTTTAATTCAATCATTCTTACTGCTTTTTCAGTTGTTACAGGTTTCATTTTAGTTAGTATTGTTAATGTTAAATTTAATTAAATTATATTCAAGTAGCTTTATCTTGCTTGCATTCTTATTATTGTTATTGATTATTACTGATATTCTCATTTTGATTTCTCCCCAATCATCTCTAAATCTTTTATAGCGTTTTCAGTAAACATTGTAATTCTTGCACCACACTCAGCTAAATCACTAACTCTTAAATCTTTTACCTTTAGATTTTCAATTCCATTTGATTTCATATTTTCATTATTTCCAATTATCAATAATAATCCTGCATTTTTTTTGTATTTTCTTCCCCTTTGTTTTCCTTTTCCAGCCCTGATTGTTTTTTTCTGCACACTTATAGAATATAATTCCCCTAATATTTTTTTTAATGAGTTTAAGAAATCTTTTGATTTTAATGTTAATATTTTATCTTCAACAACCAATGGAAATTTCATCTCAATTTTTTTATTTTCAAGAGAATAATATTTTTTTATTATATGATCTAATGAAGAAACATAGGTAAGTGAAGAAAATAATGCCTTTAAAGCCTCTTTTTTATTTATTTTTAATTCTCTTCTTTCAACTCTTGGAGGATGAGCCCGTCTTCCGCCCCTTGCACTTGGAATTATTGCAGCAACCCATGAAAACTGAGTTCCTCTTCTCCACATTTTTTTCTTTGGATATCTTGACATTCCTCTGCCCCTGTCTGATTTCCAGTCATGTCTTGTATGAAGAACACTTCCACTAGCACTTCTGTTCATTCCAGCATATTGTTTTGGAGCATAAGGTTGTTTTATTTTTTCAGCTTCTACTACTTTGTATATAATGTCTTCCCTTATTGGTTCTTCAAACAATTTTGTTGTAATTTCTTTTGTTTTCTTTCCTTCAATATCAAGCACTTGTATTTTCATTTTATCTCAACTCCACAAACTCATATTGTCTTCTTAAAATCTTTTTAATTGGCCTTAAAGCATGAGTTATAATAAGTTGTCTTTTCTGCGGACCTTGAACACTTCCCTGTAATACAATATAATCTGTATTAATATTTCCAAAATTTTGAAATCCTTCTTTTGGATTAATATTTTTTTCTTTTATGTTTCCAATTAAAACTATTTTACTATTGTAAACAACTCTTGTAAAAAATCCCATTTGTCCTGCTCTTGGTTGAGTATAATCAACTCTTGAAGGATGCCATGGTCCCCCAGAACCAAGTGTTCTTACTCCTTTTTCAGATTTATGCGCCTTTAATGTTAATCCAAATCTTTTAACAGTTCCTTGTAAACCTTTTCCTTTTGTAACTCCCCTTATGTCAACAATACCATCTTTAAAAACTTCTTTTATGGAAATTTCTTTGTGAAAATTATCTTGAACAAATTTTAATTTATCGCCTAAACTTCCACTTAGTCCAATTTCTTTTATGTCAGGAGTTTTTTTAATACCTGTTTTTTTAACCTGAGAATACACAACAACTCTTATATCATCATAATCTTTAAAATCTTCTATTTTTTTAGAAACTTTTTTTGGAGTTTTTATTTTTCTTTTCAGCTCTTTTTCAACATTTTGATTCATTGACTCGCCCATTACTTTTCCGTCTTTGTAAAATCTTACAGAAAGGATTTTCATTGTAGGACATTCAATAATTGTTACAGGAATAATAATTCTTTTTCCCTTTGTCAATGAATGTTGAGAATTATCCTTAACAAAAGCACTTCTCATTCCAACTTTATATCCTATAAATCCAAGTAATCCAGGTTCTTTAAGATTAATAGCATTCCAACTAACATCAGGTAAAAATCTTTGAGCTCTGCTTCTTGGCCAAAATTGCAAGCTTCCATGTCTTGTTGTTCCGTGTTTTGTCATGTTGTTTTTTAGACTTACTAATTATTAGTGTTACAATAATTGTAAATATGTTCTTCAAATTCAATTAAGCTTCTTGCTCATCATCGTATTTGTTACACATTAACAATATAGTATCAAATCCAGAAATATTTATGATTTCTGAACCTTACTCTTAAAAGAGTATGTTATCAGCAAAATTCTATTTTTTACTAATTTAACTAATAATTAATAATATTAGTTAAAAATTGAATATGAAGAAGGTTTATAAAGCTTGCGCAAGATCATGCTGCAAACTCAATCTCTTTTTTTGTTTTTTTTCCATCAATATCCAAATATCTTATAATCTTTCCTTTTCTTAATGCCTTTTCTCTTACAACTGCAAAATCTTTTTCATTTTTTAGTTCAGGAGGAATAACAATGTCTTCTATAATAAAATCATGATGGATTTCAATTTTCTTTGCTCCTTTTGCTTCAGGATCAAAAACCAACCCCTCAATCAATTTTCTATCAGTTGTTTTTAATTTACAAAAATCAATCTTTAATACTTCATCCTCTTTTTTAGCAGAACTAGCTCCTTTTGCTGATTTTGGAGATTTATCCTTAATCTTTAATTCATCATCACCACATTTAAATGAAAAAGCAACAAAAGCTTTTAATATATTATCACAGATATCTACTATTTCCTTTCCAGTCATTTCCCTGTTAATCATATACTTCCTAACACCCATTGCCATTTTTCTTTCTTCATACTTGAATCCTTCTAAGTCAAGTGCAGAAATTAATGCACCTGTAACATGAGTTTTATTATTTCCAAGTTTTTCACCCATAAGTCTTGCAAGTTCCCTTGCATATTCACTTGTTGTATCTATTGTAAGTTTTCCAGAAGAATCTTTGAATTTGAGCATAGCTCTTTTAGTAAACACCCCCCTAGAAAATTTTTGAAATTGATTATGAACTAGTTCATCATTTTTCCCATCAAATATTTTTTTTATAAAGCAATCCATATTTAATCAGGTAAAATTTTCTTTATAAACTTTACTCCCAAGAATAAGTGATTTTTTAGTAACTTTTATAAACAATATCCTTTATCTATAACCATGATTGACAAACATCGTTCCAAAGACTTAATTAACTATATTTTAGTAATAGCTTTATTTATACTGACTGCAATAATTCTATATCAAGTCCTATATGCTGTTATTTATGGAATTTTATTTGCCTATATTCTTTATCCAGTTCATAAATTTATTCTTGGAAAAATAAAAAATGAATTATTGTCAGCAATATTTGTATGCACTTTCTTATTGGTAATTTTGGTAGTTCTTTTAGTTTTATTTTTTGGGATTATATTTAATCAGATTGTTGAATTCTATTTGATTGTTCAAAAATTAGATAGTGTTGATTTGGTAAGAAAATTAGTTCCAGATTTTATATCAACATCAGGAATTTCAGAAAGTGTAATAAGTTCTTTGAGTGAGCATCTTACAAATCTAGTCGCATTTTATTTAAAAGAATTTACCAAAATAGTTTCCAATCTTCCAAACCTGCTTCTTCAGGCAGCAGTAACTATTTTTACTTTCTTTTTTGCTCTTAAGGATGGAAAAAAAGCAATAGATTATTTTAAATCATTTTCTCCATTAAAAAAAGAAAATGAAGATAAATTCTTAAAACAATTCAAGGACATTACAAATTCAGTCTTAATAGGCCAGATTTTTGTTGGAATTGTTCAAGGTGTTTTTGCAGGAATAGGTTATTATATATTTGGAGTTCCAAATGTAATACTTTTGACGTTTTTAACATCAATAGTATCAATAATCCCTGTTTTTGGAGCATGGCTTATTTGGCTTCCAGTTGATATTTATTTATTTGCATCAGGAAACACAACAGCAGGAATAGGTCTTTTAATCTATGGAAGTTTTGTTGTAAGTCTGGTTGATAATGTAATAAGAACTTTAATTCTTTCAAAAAAGACCCAGATAAATACTGGAATTATTCTGATAGGAATGTTAGGGGGCCTATTGGCTTTTGGGTTCTTAGGCCTTATTATAGGTCCATTAATATTAGCTTATGTAATATTAGTAATAGAGATATATAGAAAACATGTATTAGAAGGAAATTGATTATGAGATTAAAAATAAAAAAATTGAGGTTTTTGACAGGAAGGCCTGTTTGCATGATTCATGAGAAAACTGCAAAAAAAATGAGTCTTCATGTTGGCAATAGGGTTGTAATAAAAAATAATCATAAAAATAAAATAATTTCAATAGTTGACACAGTTTCTGGAATAATCAAACCAAATGAAATAGCAGTATCAGAAGAAATTCTAGAAATCCTTGCATTGAAAGATAAAGAATTTGTTAGTGTAGAAATAACAGAACATCCCAAGAGCATTTCTTTAATTAAGAAAAAATTAAAGGGTGAGAAATTAGAAAAACACGAAATCAATGAAATAATAAAAGATATTGCAGATAATGCCTTGACAGAAGTTGAAGTAGCATTTTTCATTTCAGCGGTTTATACAAAAGGAATGTCCATGAAAGAAACAAAATATTTAATCAAGGCCATGGTTGAAAGTGGCAATAGAATAAATCTTAATGGGAAGGTTGTTGATAAGCATTGCGTTGGAGGAATTGCAGGAAATAGGACAACACCTATTGTTGTCTCAATTTGTGCTTCAACAGGATTAATAATGCCAAAAACCTCTTCTAGAGCAATAACAAGTGCAGCAGGAACAGCAGATGTTATAGAAACAATAGCAAGAGTAGAGTTTTCAATAGAAGAAATTAAAAAGATAATAAAAAAAACAAATGCCTGTTTAGTATGGGGCGGAGCTCTTGGATTAGCTCCTGTTGATGATAAAATAATAAAAATAGAACGACTAATAAACATAGATTCAACACCCCAATTATTAGCCAGTATTCTTTCAAAAAAAATATCAGTTGGAAGCAAATATGTGCTCATTGATATTCCCTGTGGAAGATCTGCAAAAGTTTCAAAAAAACAAGCCATTCATTTAAAAGAAAAATTCATTAAGCTTGGAATAATATTTGGATTGAAAATGGCAGTTGTTCTTACAGATGGGACAGAACCAATAGGAAATGGAATAGGGCCTATTTTGGAAGTAAAAGATGTTATTAAGGTATTAAAAAGAGAAAATTCCCCAAAGGATTTGGAAGAAAAATCTGTTTATTTAGCAGGAGTTATTTTAGAGCTTGTAGGAAAAGCAAAAAAAGGAAAAGGATATGAAATGGCAATGGAAATACTTAACTCAGGAAAAGCATTTGAAAAATTTAAGCAAATAATAAATGCACAAGAAGGGCATTTAAATCATTTCAAGACTCCAAGTTTTTCCTTAGAAATAAAAGCCCATAAAAAATTAAAAATACTTCATTTTGATAATATGATAATAAATAAAATAGCTAGATTTGCAGGATGTCCTGAAGATCAAGTAGCAGGGATTTATTTACATAAGAAAAAAGGAGATGTTGTTGAAAAAGGAGAAACTATTTTTACAATTTATACAGAATCTGAAGAAAAACTTCATCAAGCAAAAAATCTCTATGAGAAAGACAAAGACAAAGTAATTGAGTTTTCTTAATCAACCTAAAATAACTAATTCAATGCCCTGTTCTTTAAACAATTCAACATGTGTTTCATCAACCATATCCTGCCTTATAACATCTTGATTATCAGTACCACTAAAACTTTCATATTGAATTCCAAAATATCCATCTAAAGGTATGTTTGTTGTAAAAACTCTTTTTACTTGATTTTTCCTTAAAAAATTAAGAACAACCTCCAATGGGGGAGGGACTTCAACTATCCCCAATCTTCGAACCATTTTATCATTAACTTTTTGAAAAACAGAATATCCAGAACCCTTTCCATATTGTTCATCTCCCCAAGAATCATAGGTTTGAAAAACAAAATAATCAGATTCTCTTGCAACAGCATTTGCCTGTTCAAGTGTTTTTCTTGTATCTGCTAAACCTTCTTCAACTCTTTCATCTAAAAGTTTATTTGCAGCCAAGGAATTCAAAACAGTATTTAATTGAGGATATAAATCAGGTTGCGCAGCCAATATCCTTGCAAGTCCTTTTTCATCTTTAAACAAATTCATAGAATTAATTAAAAATAGAAATTTAAAAGCATTTGTATGATATCTAATACAATATATTATGTATTGAATTAAGATAAGCAATATGATCTTTTTTTAATTTTATTAATTCAAGCCGGTTATGCATTATTTTTTCCATTATATTAGAAACTCTTTGTCCACCTAAAACCTGTGGAAGAATAACATAATCCGCACCAACACCATATAATTCCAATGCTTCGCTTATTCTATCTGCAACAATGAATATTAATGCATTTTTATTAGCCTTTCTTGTTTTTTTAACCAATAAAAGATTATCCTCTAGATCAGGAATTGTACTTATTACAATTTCTGCTTTTTTCATATTTATCTTGGCAAATACCTCTTCATTTGCAAAATCCCCATAAATACATGGAACTTTCTTTTCTATTAATGATCTTATAATATCAGGATTATAGTCAACAACAAATAATTCTTTTTTGTTTTTTTCAAATTCTTTTATAAATAAGCTTCCCATCCTATGGCATCCAATTATAACAATTTTTTTCCCATCTTCTTCGTGATATTCAAGATTATCTTTTCTGGTTTCAATTCCATTCAATATATTAAGTGGCCAATCAAATAATTTTGCCAATTTCTTCTGATATTTAACAGAATAAATAGTCAAGGACATTGTAAATATGGTAAGAAGTACAAGTGTACTAAATAACCCCTGACTAATCTGTCCTAACAAAAGCCCCATTGTTGCAAGTATTAAAGAAAACTCACTTGTTTGTCCAAGAGTATTTCCAGTAAAAAAAGAGGTGATTTTTTTATAACCAAAGCTTCTGACTAAAAACATAGTTATGAATGGTTTAACAATAATCACAAGTCCGAACAATATGGCAAATAAATATACTAAATCCATTTTTATTAATCTTAATTGCATCCCTAATGCAACAAAAAATATGACTGCAAAAAATTCTCTTAAGGGAGTTATTTTTCCCTCTATTTCAGTTTTATAATCTGAATTTGCAAGAGAGATTCCTGCAAAAAAAGCTCCGATAATAAGTGAAAATCCACCTAAAACAGAACCTATTATAAATAAGAACAAAAATGATATTGAAACCAACAACATCAACTCGTGAGTTTTTGCAGAAACTTTTAATATAGGATTTATAATTTTAGACAATATTACTGCAATGATTACAAATAATAGTCCCTTTACAAAAACGTTTAATAGACTCATTAAAGAAAAATCACTCGAAAGAACAAGAAGTGCAATTATTGCAATTACATCTTGTATTAATAATATTCCTATGATTATTCTTCCATGCAAACTATTTAATTCTCTTCTATCACTTAAAATTTTAAAAACAACCATAGTGCTGCTGAATGCAACAACAAGCCCAACATAAATAGCAGATTGATTTCCAATTCCAAACAAAATACTAACACCAAATGCAATAAGGAATATAATCAATACCTGGAATACCCCCACAATCCCAACAGTACTTCCAACCTCTTTTAATTTTTTTAATTTTATTTCCAATCCTGCAGTAAATATTAAAAAAGCAACACCTATTTCAGATAATGAATTAATAAGACTTTGATTTTTTACAAGTCCAAAAACCAAAGGTCCTACTAATATTCCTGCAATAATATATCCTGGAATTATTGGTTGTTTTAATGCTTTTATTAAATAAGCAAATACAGTAGCAATTATAATAATAATACCTATTTCAAATAATATTAATAAGTCCGGACTTAAATTACTTATTATACTAGTTAAAAATTCAATATTCACCATCTTTCTTTATTTGAGTAAAAAAACCAACTATAAAAATATTTCTAGAGTGACCCCTAAACAAGCTTTAGAACATAATCATTTCAATCATAGAAATCTTTTTATCTTGCTAATCCCATAATAATCCATGTACAGACCAGAAGATTATACTCAGCAATTAGCAGAATATGTAAAAAGAAATATAGCCAAGGGATATACTCTAGATTCTTTAAAATTTTCACTAATGTCCCAGGGTTATTCCAGAGTTTCTGTTGAAAA
>JAGVWZ010000022.1 GCA_018304045.1 Candidatus Pacearchaeota archaeon
GAAATACCCTCCTGTCTTACATTAGACTACTGATATGAAAGACAACATATTTTGCTTAAGCAAAATATGCAAATTCAAACTATAAAGAAATTATATTTCTCAAAAATAATCAGTTAATCGGAGAGACTGTGTTTACAATAATACTTATAAGTTATTAAAATAAATAATAAATATGATTCAGAGAAATTTACAGATAGGAATTATAGGTCCTTCTAAAATCAATTATCCTGCAAATGATGTTTTAGCAAATAGATTAGAATCTATTGCTGAGGAGACAGGTAGATTAATTGGTAGTGCTGGTGCAATATTATTTACTGGGGGCGCAGATGGAGTGATGGAAGCTTCTTCAAGGGGTGCAAGATATTCAGAGGGAATTGTTGTTGCAACTCCAGGTTCAAGGAGACTATCTTCTAATGAATATGTAGATGTCGAAGTCCTTACGCCTATTAATGTTGGTGATTTTCTTTTTGCAGGAATCTTAAGCAGTGATTCATTAATTGTAATTGGGGAATCTGCAGGAACTACTGCAGAACTCGCTTTGGGTTACAGACATAAAAAACCTACTATAATTATTCGTGGATTTAGTGATTATTATGACAGTTTAATAAATAGATATATGGACAGAAAAAATTGCGTTAAATTCTTAGGTGCAGACAGTCCTGAAAAAGCAGTTAGACTTGCGATTGAGGAAGCTGAAAAATATTTTAGAGAAGGTTAAATATAAATAGTCTTTTTTTAATTAGTTGATTTTATGTTAGACCCTAAAACCTTAATTTCTACTGTAGATGATAGATAGATTGGAATTGAGAAAATGTATGTCTCTCTATACTTCAGAAGGGGTTCTTAGGCCAGTTTATCTTGTTCGATTAGGTGGATTGGATTATGTTCTCAAATTATCCAACTGTTCTATTGATTGGGAAAGAAAACATCATTCTATGGAAGTTGCAGCTCTTAAACTTGTTAGGGGCATTGAAGGAGTAACTCAATTAATTCAAGACTATGGGGAAATTGATTTTAATTCATCAGCATATTATGCAATACTAAAAGAATATTTTTATGGAAGAGACTTAATGGAATATGGAGAAATTAATTCTAGGATTGAAATTCAATTAGGAAAGACTCTTGGAGAATTGCATGAACATGGAGTTGTTCATGTTGATCTATGGCCTCAGAATATTGTTGTTTCTTAGGATAGGGTCTGTGTTAAAATTATTGATTTGGGGAAATGTTTGGTTTATGGTAATGAGGGAAAAAGACTTGACAGATTAATGCAAAGAGATTTTTATAATCTTGAATGTCTCTTAGAGAGATTACGAAGAAATTCAACTGGTTAGTTTATATTGATTAAACCAAACTTATATAGAAAATAAAGACTTAAAATAATTAAGGTTATCCCTATGAACTGATAAGGGCGTTTAAGAAAAGGATTGTTCATAGGGATAACCTATTGGGAGTAGTTTTATAAGTAATAAACTCAACAGATAGGTTGTTTAACTTTAAACCGCAGCTATAAATAAAAATGATAACTAGCAATATTATGGAAGTAATCTCTTATGAACGGGCAAAGGAAATTAATTGGAGAAGAGATGATTCAGAGGAGATGCCCCTTGTTAGAAAAATTCTTGATGCTGTAAAATTAAGGGGAGATGATGCTGTTAATTTTTATAATCAACAATTTGATGGGATTTCTCTTAATAGATTTGATGTTACAGATGATGAAATAAAACAAGCATATAATCTTGTTTCTTCTGAGACAATATCTGCAATAAAAGCTGCGGCTAAAAATATAAGAACTTTTGCAACACAACAAATGACTCAAATTAAAGATCTAAATTTTAATCAGAATGGTGTTGAACTGGGTCATAGAATTGTTCCGATTAATAGTATAGGTTGTTATGTTCCTGGGGGAAATTATCCTTTACCTTCTTCTGCTTTAATGTCAGTTATTCCTGCAAAAGTTGCAGGAGTTAAAAATGTGATTGTTTGTTCTCCAAAAATTCAACCAGTAACTATTGTTGCAGCTCATATTGCCGGGACTGATAAAATATATAAAATTGGGGGAGTTCAGGCAATTGGTGCAATGGCCTATGGGACAAAAAGTGTTTTTAAAGTAGATAAAATAGTCGGTCCTGGAAATAAATATGTTTCAGCTGCTAAAAAAGAAGTTTACGGAATTGTTGGGATTGACTTTTTAGCAGGACCTAGTGAAGTTCTTATTATTGCAGATGAGGGTGCAAATCCGAGGTATATTGCGGCAGATTTACTTGCTCAGGCAGAGCATGATGTTGATGCAAGGGCAAATTTAATAATAACTTCTAGGGATTTTGAATCAAAAGTCCAAGAAGAACTTTTTTTGCAATTAGCTAATTTGAAAACAAAAGATATTGCGTTACAATCTTTAAAAAAAGGAAAGATAATTTTAGTTAGTTCTCTTGATCAGGCTGTTTTATTAAGCAATCAGATTTCTCCGGAACATTTAGAATTACAGGTAAGTAATCCGGACTCTCTTCTTGATAGATTAACAAATTATGGTTCTTTATTTATTGGTAAATATTCGGCAGAAGTTTTTGGGGATTATTGCAGTGGGCCCAATCATATTCTTCCGACTTCAGGGGTGGCTAATTATTCTGGGGGATTATCTGTAAAAGACTTTGTTAAAGTTCTTACTTATCAAAAAGCTTCTAGTAATTGTATTTCTGAATTAATTGATATTGCTTCTAAGCTGGCTAATGCAGAGGGCCTTGATGGCCATAGAAATGCTGCTGAAATAAGAAAAAATTAATATGGTAAATTTAATTGCTTTTGATTGCGATGGAGTTTTAAGGGATGAATCTGAATCCTATACTCGATGCATAGCAGAGACTGTTGCTTTTTTTGATAATAATATTTTTGCAACAACTGAAGAATTAAATGAATCAATTAAAGAGAGCAATGATGATTGGGAAAGAACCCATAGAATTCTTCAACAGAGAGGAGTTTTTGTAGATTTTGGAATAGTAAAAGAGCATTTTCAAGATTTATATCTTGGGAAAAAAATAAATTTTAGTGGTTATATTAACAATGAACCTTGGTTAGTAGATAATAATTTACTTGGGCAATTGATTAAGAGATATATTTTAATTATTGTTAGTGGTGCGCCTATTGATGAGGTTAAATATGCTCTTAAGAAAAATAATGCAGAGAAGTATTTCCAATTAATTCTTGGAATGAATGAATGTAAAAGTAAAAAAGATGGTTTGCATTTTGCAATTGAAAAATTTAAACCTAAAAAAGTATTTTTTTGTGATGACAGGCCTTCTCCAATAAAATCTGTTAAAGAATTGGGAAATATGACTAATGCTTATGGTATTCTGCCTCCGGTTTATGATATTGGTTGGAAAGAGATTCTTCTTGATTCTGGTGCTGAAAAAGTTTTTGATGATGTAAATGATTATTGTAAATTTCTTATTGAATTAAAATAGTTTATTGTACTTTTGTTACTATCAGTAACAAAATAAACTATCCTTGTCATTATATACTTTTTATTATAGTATTATTTATAAATGATTTTTTTGATTTATTTTTGTGTTTTAACTCAATAGGGGTGATAAGGATGAGATATAATGAAAACAAACATCAAATTAATAATATTGGTTTTTTTAATATTAATAGGTTCTATGAGTTTTGTTAATGCAGTAACAATATGTGCTACTGGGCAAAATTCATCTGGAAGTTTTAATCCTAATAATGGAGAAGTATTTGATATTGGAAATAGTTTTAATGGAATTTATAATTTTGTAAAAAGTAAGGCTTCTATAGGAACTTGCCCACTTTCTGGTGGGGGAAATGCAATGTTTTTAGCTTATGCTGAATGGTATACTGGACAGTGCTCAACTTCTTTATCAGTGAGTCAACTTGATCCAACTGTTACTAAAATTTGTAATTTAGCAGGATATAGAGATCCATATACTTGGAGCAGTTATTTTAATGCAGATGGTGGAAGATGTAATTACCATAGTCCTGATAATGATTGTTTATGGTATTGGAATGGAAATAGTTTTCAATATATGGATGGAGAACCTGAATATATAAAAAGATGGATTACTGCTTTGAAATGTATTAATCGTTTACCTCAATGTAATGATGGGAAAGATAATGATGGGGATGGAAAAGTTGATTATCCTGCTGATTTAGATTGTACTAGTAAAAATGATGACAATGAAGGAGTTCATTGTGTAGTATGTGCTTCAAATGCTGATTGCAATGATAATAATAACAGGACAGAAGATATTTGTATAAATCCGGGAACAGCTCAAAGTACTTGTCAGCATAATTATGTTAGATGCGCAAGCAATACTGATTGTGGTACAGATGGATTTACAGGAAATTTGTTTTGTCAGGGAAATGGGATTTTTCAAAATTATAATTCTTTTATTTGCAGTAATCCTGGAACAAACTCAAGTTCTTGTTCAAATATTGTTACTCCTATGTTAAAATCAAGTTGTTCACAAGGACAAATTTGCAGTAATGCTCAATGCATTACAACACAATGTTCAAATGGAATTGATGATGATATTGATGGTTTTATTGATAGTCAAGACCCTGGTTGTTGGAATAATATTAATGATGCTAATACTTACAATCCTTTATTAAATAATGAGTCAAGTGCTGGAATTACTTGTTTTACTAATGCTCAATGTGGAAGAGATGATTATGTTGAAAATAAATATTGTCAAAATGGAAGTGTATATCAAGATTACAAATCATTTACTTGTTTAAATCCAGGACTTGGTGGAAGCTCATGTTCTTCAATAACTTCACCAAGATTAGTACAGGGATGTACAAAAGGATGTTCTAGTGGAACATGCCTTCAATTTACTTGCTATTCAAATTCAGATTGTAATGATAATGATGTTTATACTGTTGATGAATGTAATAATCCTGGAACATCTCAAAGTTATTGTAATAATACTAGAGTAAATTGTGTTAATGATAATGATTGTGGATTTACTGGATTTTTTGGAACTGAATTCTGTTCTAGTAATGATGTTTTTAAGAATTTTAAAACTTCTAGATGTGTAAATCCTGGAACAAAACAAAGCAATTGTCAAGTCACTACTGCTCCAACATTTTTAATTGATTGTGGAGATAGTTCTTGTGGTAGTTTTGGAACTAATTATTGTAAAACAGATGGAAATGTTTATCATCAAAAAACTTGCAATGATAAAGGATGTAGTAATGGTACTTGTTTTAGTACTTTTAGAGTTGATGAACAATTAGTTCAAACTTGTTCAAAGGGATGTTCTAATGGTCAATGCAGACCTGAATGTGCTTCAAATGCAGATTGCAATGATAATAATTCAAATACACAGGATATATGTTTAAATCCTGGAACACAGCAAAGTGTTTGTCAGCATAATATTGTAGGATGTAATGCTGATTCTGATTGTGGAACAAGCAGATTCTTAAATCAATTAACTTGTCAGAATGGAAATGTTTTTGATAGTTATATAATATTTATGTGCATGAATCCAGGAACTGGAACTAGTTCTTGTATGAATCATACAGAAAGCAGGCAAGTAACAAATTGCACTAATGGCTGCCAAAATGGAATGTGTTTAGAAGGACAATGCACTGTTGATTCTGATTGTCATGCAGATTATGCTTCAAGTAAATATTGCATTAGTAATAGTGTTTATGAGGACTTTCATAATTATTCTTGTTCTACTAGTCATGTTTGCAGTGAAAATATAAGTAAAAGATTAGTTGAAACTTGTGATTATAGATGTAGGGATGGTGCTTGTAGAGATAAGACAAGTGGTAGTTTAATTGAAGAAGAAACTAGTGAAACAAGTCCTTTAATCTTAGTTGAAAATGATAGTGATAGAATGAAGATTATTGAAAGTGTTTATTCTGATGGATTAAATGAAACTTCTTTGAAATTAGGAAAAGGTTATGCAGTTACATCTAATAATTATAATTACCTGTGGTTATGGTTAATTGGATTAATAATTTTATTAGTAATAATTATAATTGTTGTGATTGTAATATTAAATCAAAGATAAAAAATATCTTCTTAAACTTTTATTGCATTAACAGGACAAGCATCTGCGGCCTCTTTAACACAGGGAATTTTTGATTTATCCTGTGATTTTTTTATGCTGGCTTTTCCGTCTTTCATTTCAAAGACTTGTTCACATATTGCAGTGCAAGCTCCGCATCCAATACATGTTTCTTTATTTACTGATACCATTATCCTCCTTTATTGCAATTTGATCCATTTATATTATTTTTGCAACTATTATTTTCTATATTTTTTATTGTGTTTCCTGTAACAAGTCCCGTATATTTTGTTATGACTCCTGTAATAAAATAAAAACTTGTTATTAAGAGTATTATGATAATTATTGTGATTATTATTTCTTTTTTCATGGATGTATGAGAAAATTTATGCTTTTAAATCTTGCTTTTTAGTATGCGAAAATTTAAATATAAAGATATTTTCTTTAATACATGGCAAAAAAGATGGTGTATGTTTCTGATAAGGATAATTATGTTAAATGGTTTTCTGAATTATCTAATAAGAATGTTTCTATTGCAGGTGGAAAAGGTGCAAGCCTTGCTGAGATGTATAATAATGGATTTCCTGTTCCTCCTGGATTTTGTATAACTGCTCAGAGCTTTGATTATTTTTTAACAAAAGCTGGAATAAAAGAAAAAATAAATGAAATCATTATGAAAGTTCCTGATTTAGAGGATACAGAAGAACTGCAAAAAGCATCTAGGCAGATTAGGGATTTAATTGAAAGCCAGAAACTTCCTACTGAAATGGAGGAAGAGATTTTAGAATCTTATAAGATTTTGAGTTCTGAAAAAATTGATTCAATTGGTGTTAGTCAGGATGCATTAAATATTTTAAAAAATTCTCATGAACCTGTTTTTGTTTCTGTAAGAAGTTCAGCTACTACTGAAGATCTTGCAGATGCTAGTTTTGCAGGGCAGCAGGAAAGTTTTTTGAATGTTAAAGGTGATAGGCAGTTGATAATGAATGTAAAAAAATGTTTTTCATCACTATACACACCAAGGGCAATTTACTACAGACATAAAAAAGGTTTTGTAGAAGGGCAAGCTTTGCTTTCTGTTGTTGTTCAGAAAATGATTGATTCTGCTAAATCCGGAGTTATGTTTTCAAGAGATCCTGTTGGAAATCAGGATAATATTGTTATTGAAAGTGTTTTTGGACTTGGAGAAGGAATTGTTTCAGGACAAATTAAACCAGATCATTATGTTATTTCAAGAGATTTGGAAATTAAAAGTGTAAAAGTTTTAGATAAAAAAATAGCTTTTGTTAGAAATAGTTCTGGTGAAAATACTGTTGTTAAATTAAATCCTGAAAAAAGTAATAGTCAAGTTTTAACTGAAAAACAAATAAGAGAACTTGCTAATTATGGATTAAGATTAGAAGAGCATTATGGGAAGCCACAGGATATTGAGTTTGCAATTGATACTGAAAAAACTTATATTGTTCAATCAAGACCTATCACAACTTTAAAAGCAGGTGGTAAAAATGTTACTAGTAAAGAATTGAAAGGAAATGTTTTATTAACTGGACTTGGAAGCAGCCCGGGTATTGGTGTTGGTGTTGTTAAAATTATATATAGTATGAAGGATTTGAATAAAATCCAAAAGGGTGATGTTTTAGTAACTGAAATGACTAATCCAGATATGGTTGTTGCAATGGAGAGATCTGTTGCCATTGTTACTGATGAAGGTGGAATAACTGCTCATGCATCTATTGTTTCTAGGGAACTTGGAATTCCTTGTGTTGTTGGAACAGAGACTGCAACTAAAACCTTAAAAGACGGAATGATCATAACTGTTGATGGTACTAATGGAAAAGTCTATGAGGGAAAAGTTGCTGAAAGTGAGAAGAAAGAAATTAAAAAAGCACTTCCAACTGAAAGGATTAAACTAAAAGTTATTGTTGATATGCCTGAAAGTGCTGAAAGAGCAAAGGCATCTGAAATTGATTTTGTTGGTTTGACTAGAATTGAGGGAATAATTGCAAGTTCTGGAAAGCATCCGCTTTATTATGAAAAAAATGATTGTTTAAGTGATTATGTTGATTTACTTTCTGATAAATTTGAGAAAATAATAAATCATTTTAATGGCATGTGGATAAGAAGTAGTGATATAAGAACTGATGAATTTGCAAGTTTAGAAGGGGCTCCTAAAAAAGAAATGAATCCAATGCTTGGACTTCATGGAATAAGATTTTCATTAAAACATCCTAAAATATTTGAAGCTGAATTAATGGCAATAAGAAAAGTTGCATTAAAACATCCTAATAAAATTTTTGGAGTTATGTTTCCACAGGTTATTTCAGTTGATGAAGTAAGGCAGGCTAAGGAGCATTTTATTAAATTTAAAACAGATAATATGCAATTTGGAGTTATGATTGAAACTCCTGCTGCTTGTATGATTATTGAGGATATTTGTAAAGAAGGTGTTGATTTCATTTCTTTTGGAACAAATGATTTAACTCAGTTTACACTTGCAATTGACAGAGAAGAAGAAGATGTGCAGTTTTTGTATAATGAACTTAATCCTGCTGTTTATTCTCTTATAAAAAGAGTTATTGGAGTTTGTAGAAGATACAGGATTGAAACAAGCATTTGCGGACAGGCTGGAAGCAAACCTGAAATGGTTGAATTTTTATTTAGAAAAGGAATTAATTCAATTTCTGTAAATGCAGATGCTGCCTATGATGTATCGGTTTTAATAAATAAATTACAGGAAGATTGGAAGGCTAGCAAAGCTATTGAAAATAATAAAGAGGAGTTATTATTATGAAAGGAAAAGAAGGAAAAGGTGTTATTGATGAAATTGATGATGTTGAAAGAATTAAAAAAGATGAAGCTAAAATAGAAGAAGAAGTTGATATTGGCAAGAAAGAAAAATTAAGGGAGCAAAAGAGAGTAGAGGATAATATTGAAACTGAAGAAACTGTTTTTGATTATGATGAGAGTTTTTAATTTTTGTTAGCTGATGTAAAATAGTGAATGTGGATTATGATTAAGATGATGAGTTTTGTTATTGATGTTGGTTAATCTGGTCTGTCCATATTTCAAAAAATTTATAGCTTATTTTTTCCTTGTTTAGAAGGTTTATTATTTTATCTGCAGAGATTTTTGGAACCAAAAATGAGGAAGGAGAGAGTTTTTTACCATTAAGTTCATTTAAGATTCCTTCTTTATTGTATTTCTTTTCTTTTCTTCCAAATATCATTCTTATTATTTTGTTTCTTTTTGCTATTTTTTTTATTGGGTCTATGTTAAATTGTACAAATAATTTAATATTTTTTGGAGATTCTTTGTATTTGCTATAGAGAATTATTCCATCACTTATTATGCTTCTCTTAAGCTTCCATTCATTAATATTTCCAATTTGATAATTTATTGTGTTTTTAATACCTTTTTGATTCCATATTTCATTAATTTTTGATTTATAGAATTTACTTGATTCTTCATCTATTATTTTTTTTATTTTTTGCTCATCTTTTTTTGTATTTAAGAATATGTCTATATCACTTTTGTTATCTGCTTCACCCCTTGCAACAGATCCAAATAAGATTATTTCCTCTATTTCATTTAATTTTGGAAATATAAATGATACAAATGACATTGCATATGCAATTAAGTCAGATTTCAATGTTTTCATTTTTTAATAACTCCTTAAAAATAGTTTTTAATTTATTAAAATTTTCAAGCATATTTTTTATTTGATTTTCAGCAGGTTTTCCATACATTAAAATATTTCTTTCTTCTTCTAGAATATATATTAATTTATAAATCTCTTCTTTTTTTGGGAATATTACTGGAAGTTTTCTTTCTATTAGAGGTTCTATTCTTTGTTCTGGCTTTGGTTTTTTGAACCAATCATGCTTAATTATTTTTCCAATGGAAATTTTATTTGTTAAATGCAGATATAATTCTAGATACTGGATTACGCATGCAGAACAATGAAATCCAATTGTTACTGGTTTTCTTTCTATGCCTGAATTTATTGCATCTTCAATCTCTTCTAGATGCTCTATTATTTTTTTTCTATGTTCTTCTATTGTAGTCATTTGAATATTAGTTGGATTAATTTATACCAATAAATGGTATATTTTATACCTTATAAATCTTCCTATAGATTAATTTATACTCTAATCAGGTATATTTTATACCTGGCTGTGATTATATCCTATAAAATATTGTTAGCTGATGTAAAATTTTGATGTCTGAAATTGAAAACCTCCTCTTTTAAGAGGAGGTAGTTTACTTGCTTATTTTTGGAACACAAGAAAATGCACTGCATTTTCTGTGCAGAAAATTCTTTATTGAATTTTCTTGCATCCAAAAAACAAGTGCCTGTCACAAACCCCCACTTAAAAGTGGGGGTGGCACATTGTTTTTCTGATGATACAAATGCAAAAGTATTTTTGGATTGTTAATTAGGTATTGTTAATAATGTTTATATAGATAAATTCGCTAGATTGACTATGGGAAAAAGAGGATTGTTTTTATTATTTTTAATTGTTATTAGTCTGGTTTTTGTTTCTGCATTTAATTTTAATTCAAATATTTTTGTTAAAAAAGGGGAATTAAAGGTTACAGATGAACATCCGTTCTTTTTGAATGAAAGTTGGGTTAAGGCTTCTGAGTTAAATGTTGGGGATGAGCTTGTTACTGTTGATGGAAAGATTGCTAGGATTGTTAATGTTAAGGATGTTAATGAAGAAACTCTTGTTTATAATTTAAGAGTTAATGGTTATGAGGATTATTTTGCCGAGGGAATTCTTGTACATAATAAAGCTATGGTAAACGCTTATTTAGATGAAGGAATCGGTCCAAATTATGTATTGGGAAGAGGAGATGAGGTTGAAATATTGCTTCATGGGGAGGTAATTCGTGGAAAAATTTATCCTAGTTATGATGAAAATAAAAAGGTTATGGATTATCTTCTTGAAGATTCTAATGGAAAGTTAATTAATTTTTATCCTTCTGAACTTGACAGATTAACAATTATTGGCAAAAGAGAAGTATTATCTCCAACTTATTTTATTGAGTCTGTTGGAGACCCAATGTTAGAATCTTCTTTTTGGAAAACAAAGGGATTAATTATTGAAGCATCTTCTCAAAGGGAGTATCGGGGAGTAAAATTTATACCTTTTTCAGAGTTACCTGATGAAATAGCTGGAGATATTCGTGCAGGGGCAATATTAGGTAATGGATATTCTAAAATCCATACTCATCCCTATGTTGATGAGTTTAGTCATAGTTCAATGATACCTTCTTTAACTGATGTAAACTCTTTTTTAATGGATTACGATCTTAAAAGTAGTATCATTGCAATTAGGAATACAGATACTGGGGAAGTTGCAGGTTATATATTCCTTAAGAGAATAGATTCTAATCCGGAGATAAGTGCTGAATATTTAAGAAAATTTAATAATGATGTTAAAGATTATTCTCCAACTGCAGATGGACTTAAATTTTTAGACTATTGGGATTTTTTTGGCAAGGTATATCCTGATGTTTATTTTAGTGGAATGGAAAAACTTAGGGAATATGGAATCACCTATAGGATTGTACCAAATAAAAATGCAGGATATGTATTTGATGAAGAGGCCATAGGCTTTATCAAGAAATAAATATTTATAAATACCCCCATGTTAGTTATAAAATGAAAAAGAGAGAAATGAAGGGGCAGATTTCTATTTTTGTGATTATTTCAATTGTTGTTATATTTGGTGTAATTATCATTTCATTTTTTTTAGTTAAGGATAATAGTGTTGTGAGAGAATATATCAATAGAAATAGTGTTTCTTCTGAGATTATGCCTGTTTATGAAAAAATGGATAGTTGTTCTAATCAAATAGTTATTGATGCTATTCGAATTGTTGGATTACAGGGAGGATATGTAAAACTTCCAAATAATTATTTGGCAACTAATCTTGGAAATATTGCGTATGGTTATTATAATGGGAAAAATACTTTACCTTCGAAAGTGATTATGGAAAAAGAAATAAGTTCTTATATTGAAGGGGTTTCACCTCTTTGCTTATATGATGATGTTCTTATTAATTATAAGATTGTTAATGAAAAACCAATTGTTGAAACTAAAATAAATAAGGATAATGTTGAAGTTTCTGTTTCAATGAATATTTTTGTTACTAAAAATAATGTTACATATAAACTTGATAAAACATATAATTCTAAAATTTTAATTAGGCTTGGAGATATGATTGATGTTGCAAATGAAATTGTTGAAAGAGAGAAAAAAGATCCTGGTTATATACCTTTAACTTATTTGTCAGAATTAGACTATAATATTCTTACAATGCCTAATGATGATAATGATGTTGTTTATGCAATAGTTGATAGATCAAATAAATCTCTTGTTGATGGAGTTGCTTATAGCTTTTTATTTGCTAATAAGCTTGGAGCATAGGATATGAAAACAAATAAATTACTTTTGAGTATTTTTTTAATATTTATTATTATATTTTACATTAATTTTGTTATAGCAGAAGTTAGTATTAAGGTTGAACCTGATAAAACAATTAATGACCTTGATTCTCAGACTAGTATTAATGTCAATAATCTTCAAAATTATATTAAACAGAATATTCCTGATTTAAATAATAATCCTGATTTGGGAAAAATAGTTGTTGATGTTGATGGAAAAATTAGACTTTATTATAATAACAAAATAGTTTTTGATATACCTAAAGGAATTAAACTAACTTTTGATGGAAAAAAAATGGTTTTTAGTGGATCTGTTCAGTCTGTTTATACCACAACTTCTAATGGAAGACAACAAGAGATTCCTAGTTTAGTTATAAAAGGAATCATGATTGGAAGTGAAAAGTCTAAGACTTTTTCTGCTTATTTTGAAGAAAATAATGGGATTATTAATTTGAGGGTTACTGGTGGAATGGGTGTAAGCCAATACAATAGTGACAGGGTTAGTTTAAGTTATATGATTTATAATCTTAAGGATGGAACTCTAAAAATTGATTCTAATAAAAAACAACTAATTTCTGTAAAAGGAGTTTTTGGAGATTATGGTGGAGATATAAGAATAGGTGGCAGTGAAACTTCTGATACTTCTTTTAAATTAAATTATTTGGGATTAAAAAATGCTGAGATGAATTTCAATGATAAAAATGAAGTTGAATATGCTAAATTAGCTTCTTTAAAAGAACAAACTTATAGTTTTGATTATAATGGGAAGAAGTTTGTATTTGGTACAAATAAAGATGGGGGGGAAGTTATATTTGATCCATTACATCAAATAATCTCTGGAACTAATGCTAATTTAGCTTTTTCTAAAATGGTTGTTGATTCAAAGGGCACTTTTACAGGAAGTCTTGATGCAGATGGAAATATTGTTTCTCTTAGTTTAGATAATAAAGGAAAATTTAAGGATGATAGGGGTAATGATTATTCATCTTCAAAAAGTTTGAAGGTATATTTAGATGGAAAGGATATTAAATCTGAGGAAAATGCTGTTTCATTTATTCTTGGTTCTGAATCAAAGACTACATTAAAGGGTTTAGTAGATGTTATTACTACTTCTAAGCTTCATTATTCTGGAAATGAAAAAGCATATACTTTGTTTGATAGTAGAATTAATAATGATTATGGAAAACCTTTTTTTGAAGTTAAAGAAGGAATCGCTCAAATTGATAATGGTAATGCAAAAATTTTAGTCAGGGATGGAAAAATATTATTAAATAAAATAGGTCTTTCTGATAGAAATGGTTTTGGTCCTGAATTTGTTGTAAAAGCAACTGGTAAGGACCAAAAGGAAACTTTAGCTAATATTGTCTATACAAATGATGATTTTTCTATTTCAATTAAGTCTTTTATTAATGGAAAGGAAACAGACACAAAGGTTGTTGCTTTAAGTAAGGTTAGTGAAACCATGTCTCTTTCTAATTTATTATTTAATTCAGAAAATGTTTTGGTTGAAAAAGCTTATGCAAAAGCTAGACTAGAGCAACTTCAAGCAGAGCTTGAAATCACAAGAAGCAATGATTTTGATCCTGAAATAAAAAGTAAAATTGATGCATTAGAACTTGATATTGTAAATAATCAGAATAAACTTGAAGGTGATGTTGACAAATCTATCGGAAGAATTAGGGATTATTTAGATTCACAAAACAGGGAAGATGAATCTAGGATGACTGCTCAATTAAGATTAGCTGAATTAATAGGGGATAAAGCAAGTTTAAAATATCAGGAATTTAGAGCAGCGAGTAAAGATGTAAAGCCTGAGGGAGTAGCTCTTTTAACTTTGGATGAAATTGGTTCAGAAGTTAATAAAATCAAAGACGAATCCTTAAAAATTTATTCAGATTTGATTAGAGAATCAAAAGGGAATAATGAGAATGTATTTTTAGCTGCTAGTTTTGGTCTTGCAGAATCTTATAAGAAAACAGGGGATTTTAAACAATCTGTTGATGGTTATTTAAGCATATCTGGTTCTTCTGAATTTTCTGATGTGGTCAGGTCTGAGGCAATGAGGCAAGCTGCAATTATTGCTACTGAAACAGGAAGTAGATCTGATGCTTTAAAATACCTTGAACAGTCTATTAGCCTTAATTCAGATAATGTAAATTCACAAATCTTTGGAAAAAATGTTCAATTAACTTATCTTCGTCAAATGGTAGGTTCAATGGGAAATGAAGAAACAGAGGCTTATCAAACACTTTTATCTTCAATTGGTTATAATAGGGCGGCTAGTATTACAACTTCTAATGAGCAATTATTAGCTAATGTAAATTCAGCTGCAGCAGAATTAACAGAACAACAGTTAGGTGCATTTGCAAATATGTATGCTTTAGATAATGGTTTGACATTGAAAGAATTTTATTCTCAGAATCAAGAACAAAGAATAAAGACACTTGAATCTTATTGGATCAGGCAAGGAATGAATCCTGGAAAAGATTCTGAATTTATTGCTAGACTTGTTAGTGGGAGTTTTAAGATTGATAATAATCCTGATATGATGGTTCTTAGAGATCCTATTAAAAATTCTGATTTAACTTTAACACTCGATACTCCTGGTAAAAAATATATGCAACAGGTTTTTTCAATAAGAGATGATATTCTTACTTATGTAAATCCATTTCAAGCTGCAGCCCTTCTTCTGCCTTTTGCTTCTGTATCCTATGGTGGAAAAATTATTGGTACTGTTGGAAGTTTAATGGGTGAAGGATTAAATGCAGCTACTCTTGGAGGAGCAGGTGTTTTAAGAACAACAATGGCTGAAAATTTAGGAGCTTTTACAACTGATTTGCTTCTTGGAACTGGATTATCTGTTGGTGCATATCAAATTCCAGGAGAGGTTTATGGAATTGGTGTTGGTGAAGTTGCAGCTCAGGCTGCTGCTATGATAAGTTTTGAGAGATTAGTTACTCAGACTTTAGAAAAAGTAGCTGGTAAATTTAGTCTCGAGGCTGCAGGTGCATTTAAGAGTGAGGTTGGAGGAGAATTAAAATTAATTCCTGCTTTTAGGGTTGTTGGAGCAGAGGCTGATGCTACTGCAGAAACTTTGGCTCAAAAAGGTCTTAGGATGATAGAAACTGAAACTGGAGAAAAATTATTTGTTCCAGATTCTGCTGAAGTTGAAGGATTAGAATACTTATTAAAAAGGGATCTTCAAGTTGGAGCTAGTTCTGGATTAAGAGGTGCTCAACAAAATTTAGATGAAGCTGTAGACAGTTTAGATGCTGCTTTTGCTAGTCCAACAGGTTGTTTCTTAGCAGGAACAAGAATAATGCTTTCTGATGGAAGCTATAGAAACATTGAAGATATTCAAGAAGGAGATTCTGTTAAGAGTTATGATTTGACTAAGAAATTAGTTGTTGATTCTAATGTTACAATGACTTTTGTAAGAAAATCTGACAGCTATAGAATAATTGAATATGAGATTCTTGGATAAATCAATTTTTATATGTGGAAAGGTTTATATATAATAATATTGTTTTAATATTATAATAAAATCATTATAATAATTTAAACATGTTAAAGAATGATGAAATTAAAATATTGAAATTCTTGTTTGATGATTTAAACAATAATCCTACTATGAGAAATGTTTCAATGTCACTTAAGCAAAAATATCCTCAAACATTTAAAACCATCAAAAATCTAGAAAAAAATGGATTTATAATACTTAATGAAATTGGAAAAAGTAAAGTTATTCATTTAAATTTTTCAAAAGATAATCTTTATTATATCTGTGTTGAAATTGAGCGAACCGAGGATTTATGCAAAAAGAATATGGAAATGTTAATTATTAAAGAAAAATTAAAAGACTGTGGGAATTTTGTTTCTTTGATATTTGGAAGCCATGCAAAAAATAAGAATCTGAAAGGTTCAGATATTGATTTATTAATCATAATTCCTGATGAAAAAGAAGTAGAAATAACTAATAAAAAAATTAAGAATGCTTTATCTTTGTATAATATTGATCTTAATATTATTAGTGAAAAAAGCTTATTTGAAATGTGGGAAAATAAAAGAGAATTAAATGTTGGAAATGAAGTATTAAAAAATCATTATGTATTGACTGGTTTTGAAACTTATATAAATTATTTAAGAAAAAAATATGGAAGATAAATATAAAACTAGTACAAGTATAATCAAGAATTTGATAACTGAAGGAAAAATTAAAGAAGCAATACCTGAAAGCAAAGACTTTTTCTTAAATAAAGCTATTTCTTCAGTTACTCTTTCAGATAGATTATTTAGATTACAAGATGAAGAAGATATTGAAACAAATATGTGGATAATAAATATTTCTTATTATGCTATGTTTTTTGCTGCAACAGCACTTCTTGCAAAATATAAAAAGAAAATTGACAGTGAGATTGGGATTCATATTTTCACATATCATGCATTAGTCCATTATTTTTTTAATGAGGATAATAAAATTGAAAAACAGTTTATTGAAGAGTATAAAGATGCTGTTGATGAAGCTGAAGAATTATTGAGGATTTCTGAAAGAAAATCAATAGAATTCATTTCTGATTTCAAGAATGAGCTTGAAAAAAGAAAGATTTTTACATATAATCTTGGAAGCATAGCTGAAAAAAACAAGGCAGAAACTTCATTAAAAAGAGCTAAGAATTTTGTTAGAATAATTGAGGGAATGATAAAATGAAAAATTTATTTAAAAATAGAAAAACAGGTGTTTATTTTATTTTAATATTAATAATTTTTTTAATTGTAATTAGTTTAGTTTTTGTTTCTGCTTTTAACTTCAACAAAAATGTATTAAAAGTTACAGATGAACATCCATTTTTTGTTACAGAGAATTGTTTTAATTCTCTGTCCAGTAAAAATCAAACTCAAGATTTTTCCTGTAATGGAAGTTGGGTTGTTGCTAAAGATTTGCATGTTGGTGATGAGCTTTTTACTATTGATGGAAAGATTGCTAGGATTGTTGGGATTAAAGATGTTGATGAAAATGTTCTTGTCTATAATCTAGGGGCAGAAAAATATAATGATTTTATTGTTGTGAAACTGTTTTTTTTGAAGCAAGTCTTGGGCAAGATGTGGAATTAATAAATGATCTCTTTGGCACCAGTGTAAGGTTTAAAGATGGGGCTACAACATTTATTAAAGATACCTCTGAATTAGGTTATATATATGATTTTGGTTCTGTTGTTAAACAAGATAGAATTTTTTTAAAAGAAGCTAGTAAGTTTGGTCATCAAACTAGTGAAAGAATGGAAGCTATGATTGAAAGGTTATTAGGTGGGGGAGATCCTGGAAAAGGTAGCCATACTCTTACTGGAGTAAGTAATTCTGTACTAGAGGCTACATCTCAGGGAAAAGAAAGGATATATTATAGAATTAAACATATTGAGGGTCAAAGATCTCAATTAATAATATTAGCATATTCTCTTAAAGATAGTAGTCAAAAAAGGGTTATAGACCATTTGCAGGTTTTATATCCTCCAGGTTATAAGTTTCCTTGATTAACTTTCTTCTGATTCTGTGAACACTTGATTTAATCTCTCCCTTATGATTAGATTTTCAATGCTATATTCCAATGTTTTGTGAGAAATTCTTGGAACAATTCTATCTGTTTGTTCTACTTGTTCTCCTTTTTGCCTTAATGTTTCTACTACTCGAGGAGTTATGTAGGTCCCTACATAGGTTTTAGGATCTTGGGGCAGTTTTAGATAAACATCAACTGATGCATCTTCGGGATTTAGAGGTTCTTGATAGGGCCAAAATAGCTCATAAGAAAATCTTTCTTTTTCAATCCATTTGTTTAATAAAAGAGTTTCAACCATAAAAGCATATTAGGGTATAGGTTTTTAAATCTTCCTAATAGTTACCACTATAAAGTAACTTATAAACTAGGTTTAGTATCCTAGTTGATATTATTAATCTTTATATAGATAAATTGTTTGATTTGGTTATGAAAAAAAGAGGATTGTTTGTATTATTTTTAATTGTTATTAGTTTGATAAGCTTAATTTCAATTGCAAGTTCATTTGATTTGTTTGATAATAAAAACATTTTAAAAGTTACTGGTGAACATCCGTTTTATTTAAATGGTGAGTGGGTTGTTGCTAAAGATTTGAATGTTGGTGATGAGCTTTTGACTATTGATGGAAAAATTGCGAGGATAATTGGGATTAAAGATGTTAATGAAAATGTTGATGTGTATAATATAGAGGCTGAGGAGTATAATGATTTTATTGTTGGGCAGGGAATTATTGTGCATAATTCTGATGCTGTTGAATCAATTCCTCAAATAGAACAAAGACTTGAAAGTGGAGGAATAACTCTGGCTGAACTTGACAGGATTGATTATGCTAATTATCTTTTAGAAAAAAATGGATTATCAATATTAACTCCTGAACAAGAAAGAGCACTTTTGCTGTCTCATTATTCAAATACTGGAAATATTGACAAAGTTTGGAGATTGGGTGAAGCTGGTTTAAGTAATGAACAAATAACTCTTCTAGGAGATAATTGGGTATTTGGTGATAATTTAATATCTTTAAGTGAGGAATTAAAGCAATGGTTAGTCAATGCAGGGGTTACTAGTAAGGAAGCTAAATCATTATTAACTGGGGTGAATAGTTATGATCAACAAATTGAAATTTTAAAGAGAATAATGGCTGAAAAGAAATTCCTTCCTGGTGGAAAAACAGGAGGATATATGCCTTTATCAAATCTACAAGTGTCTAGTGAAGTTGTTCTTAATGAGGTGGATATTTTTTTAGCAGGAAATCAAGTTCTTAGAAATGGAAAACCTGTTCAAGGCCTTTCAATAGGTAATGGATATATTGAATTTGTTGGATATCATTTTACATCACAAATTGGAGCTGATAATTTATATAATCAAATGAAATTTGAAAGAATAAACCCATTTGACCCTTATATTTATTTTTCAGAGTCTGGTTGGTTTACAGGAAAATCTCAAAATGAAATAAGGCAGGTACTTGGTGCAAAATCTGCTCAAGATGTTGTAATTGTGAAAATACGATATCCCTTGAATAAAGCATGGTTGAAGGCAGAACCTGGAAAACCTATTAAAATAGCTTTTGATGGGGATATTATTGCAGAAGATCTTTTAAAGAGAAAAGGGATTTTAATGGAAATTAAGGATATTAATGATTTATAGATTTTGAAGAGCTTTTTCTATTGATCTATAAAATCTTGTTTCAAATCTATGTTGGTTCGCATGAGGTTGTCTTATTGAAAGCTGAAGTAATGCTTGTTCTGGTTTTGTAAGTCTTCTATACATAGCTAGAACTCTTATAAGTGGTTCTACTTGTGTTTCATCTTCAAATTGTTTTTGTATCATGACTTCATCTACTTTTAATCTCATTTGCCTTAATCTTTCTTGAAAATAAAAATCAAAATATTGTTTTAAGAAAACAGAATGCGCTAATGGGGATGGATTTTTAATATCTAAATTGTCTTCAACATCATAAAAATAAACAGGACTATCTAAAGATTTTTCTAAAACTTCATTTTTTACTTCTTCTGGAACATAGTTTTGAAGGTAAAAAAAATAAGATGGTTTATAGATCTTTTTTCTTGCTTCTAAAATGTCCATGGATTCTTTGCCTAACAAATGTGCTTCAACATTTCCTTTTCTTTTTCTTGGTCTTCTTGTAAATAAACTGAAGTCAGTAAAACCATTTATTAATTTCAATCCTTGCCATATTGATTCTACACTGTTTGCATATGCAACTTGTTCTGGTACTGGTATTTTAAATTCTGGAGAATAGGTGAATGGGCTAAACAGGTTATATGGGGCTTCTCCATAACTACTTACATCCAATGCAGTATCTATTCCTTGGGAATTTTCTCTAGTAGTTGCATTAAATCTTTCAGTCATTTTGGTGTCCAAATCTCTAAATTTAGTCTTGATTCACTGAAATATTTTTCAATTATTTTTTCTACAACTTCCCAATTTTGTCTGCCTAATCCACATCCAATTTTTGGCATTGCAATTGTGCTTATATTTGGTAATTGTAATCTAGACATCCATTCTAATGATGTTTCAATGTAGCCTAATCCTGAGTATCTTCCATCTTGCGTTGCTAGATTTATTACATGGGGCTTTTGAGGATTTTGATAAATATAACCTGTTCCCAATTGAAATTCTCCTTTTCTGCATCTTCTTTGAAAATCTTCATACATTTCTGGAAATCTTTCTTTGAAACCCCTGGCTATGCCTGCATTCATTTTTCCAACTATATTACAACCATGAGCCAATGCATCTGTGTTTGAAGAGAATAAATCTCCATGCCTATACGGTATCATAATTAAGGGCAGTTATTGTTATTTATAAATCTAATGATTTGTTATTACTTGATAGTAACTTATAAATTAATTTTTGTAATTCTCAAGATATTATTAATCTTTATATAGATAAATTGGTTGATTTTGTTATGAAAAAAAGAGGATTGTTTGTATTATTAATTGTAATCAGTTTGATAAGCTTAATTTCAATTGCAAGTTCATTTGATTTGTTTGATAATGGAAGTAAAAATATATTGAAAGTTACAGGTGAGAAAAATATAATGATTTTATTGTTGGGGAGGGGGTTATTGTTCATAATAGTAATAGGATTGTTCCTGACATTACAGAATCCTATTATGAGGTTTTTGTTTATAATTGGGGTAAACAATCTAGAGATCTTGTTCCAGGATTTAGTGAAGATGGAATGCTTGAAATAATTATAGTTGATTTTGAGAATGTCAGGCCTGGTTTAAAAAGCGCAATTGAAACAAGGTTTTCTAGATCTTTTGATTCAATAACTAGTACTTCAAGTTTTGATGAACTAAATAGTGCTGCTGTAAGTTTTTCAAAGAGAATGTATGATGATCTTCCGTTTTTAGGCTATAGAACAATAGAGACAATGAGAATTGAAACTTTGGATCAAAAAATTCTTTTTTATAACTATCTGAAGTTATCTCAGGATGGCACCCCAACATTAAGCGAGTTGATTAATTCTAAGATGTTAGATTGTACTGGTGAGAATCTTTTGATTAGAGAATCGCTTGGTGGAAGCAATAGTGGATGGAAAATTTTCCATGGAATTGATAATGTTGGGAGGGAAAGAGCCCATACTTTTCTTGCAAAAGAATTTGATATAGATGGAAATTCCTATATGGTGATTATAGATCCTACTGAATATAAATTGTATTCAGGCTCTATGAATACTGGGATAAATCCTGATTATATCAGGCCATATGCGATGGTCATTCCAAAACAAGATTTTGAGAGAAGGGGATTTGTGCAAGTAAGTTTGAGATAGTTGTTTTGAATACAATTAATATATAAAAAATATTAAATGCAAAATAATTAATAATAGATTTGATAGCTATGTAAGATAAAGCGAAGAAATGAACATGTTGTATTTTTACTAAGTAAATAATAATATATAACTGATTATTCAAATCCAAGAAGAGTGTCTGAATTTCCTTTTATTTTTATTGTTGGATTTTGTTTTGCATCGATTATACTTTTATAGAAGGATGGGTCGAATAGAACTGCTTGTCTTAAGTCAGGTATATATGAGCAAGGAACTTTTGTTTCAAGACCTGTCGGGCACTTAAATATACCTTGTTTTAATGGAAATCTATTGTCTGTTAAAATTGAGGTATCATATCCTATATGTGGCATTGAATCTCTTGCTATTTCTTCTGCTAGTATTCTTGAATAGTATTCTGTTGGTTTTGATTGCCCATTTTGTTGCTTTAAAAAATCTGCTAGTGTTATTAGGTCTGTGAATAATCTTACTGGATCTTCTGTTCTTAGGTTTTGTAAGAATTCATGAGAAGGTAATGACTGAGTGTCTTTTATTGATAGAGTTATTTCATAATCATTCTCTGGATTTAATAATTGTATTTTTTCAACCTCATATTCCCTTTTTGCTATTCTTCCTGGAGGAATTAAAGCAGAGTATCTTTGCTTAAGATATGCTATATCTTCATTGATGTCTTTTCTTAATAGAAATCCTACTCTTCCTTGTTGTGTTGGTAGTTCACATTGTTCTGAATTAAATCCAATGCATGTAGATATTGTTATATCTTGAGGTTGTCCTAATCTATAATAAAACAATTGAAATCTTGAGTTTCTTTTAAGAGCTTTTTTATTATATTTTTGAGTTCTGTCGTTTATTTCCATTTTATTTCCAAATTTTAGCGGTATATTAATTTTGCTACCTCTTGTGCTATTAATTTTGCCCCTTCTTCATTTGGATGAACTGCATCTGCAAAATGTTCATCTCTTAGAACAGAGCAGATATCTGCTAGAGGTATATTATTAGATGTTGCATATTCTCTTAGTGCTGAATTATGAAATTGTCTTTGAAAGACTGCATTTGCATATCCTCTCTTTGAAAATTTTCTTGAATTTACATTTAAAACATTTATTAAAATGATTCTTTTGTCTCTTTGTTTTATTTCTTTTACAGCAGATTCTAAACTTCTTATTACTTTTGGAGAAATAATCTCTATTTGGTCTGTTGGAATATCATTTGTTCCATAACCTATTATGAAATATCCAGAAAATGGAAAAAGTTCAAGAGCTTTTCTTGCTCTGATTGTTGCTACTTTACTTTCTTCACCAGATATACCACAATCAGCTACTTGAGTATCTGTTGATTCTTGTAGGAATACTGGATAGGTTCTATAGGGGCCACTTGGAAAACTAGTTCCTCTTGTATTGTTCCACCCAGTTATACTGTCTCCGACACATACTATCTTCACTTGCTCTTTTTTAGCCTGAAAATCAGGAGTGTTTTCATCAACCAAATATAATAATTTTGTCATGGTTATAAACAGAATTTTTATGTTTTTAAATCTTACTAATAGTTACCACTATGAAGTAACTTATAAACTAGATTTAGTATCCTAATTGATATTATTAATCTTTATATATTAATTCTTGTTATTAAATAAATGAAAAAAATAGGGATTTTATCAGCATAGGGAAAGTTTTAAATACTATATTAATTAATAGTTAATATATATTAACTTATTGGAAATATAACATGGTACTTACAAAAGAACAAAAAATAATTATTATTTTATTTAAAGAAAAGCTTGGATTTTATAATAGCAGAAGCATGTCAAAAATAGTTGGAATTAGTCATCCTGGTGCATTTAAAATACTGAAAAAACTTGAGAAAAATTTTATAGTTAGTTCTAAAAGGATTGGAAAAGCAATTATTTTTTCTTTGAATTTTGAAAATCCTATGACAAAAAACTTGGTTGAAAATGCATTAATAGCAGAATCACAGGAATATAAAAGATGGGTTGAAGAATTTAAGGAAATTGAAGAAATATCTTTATTTGCAATATTATTCGGCTCAATTATAAAAAATGAAAATTCAGCAAAGGATATTGATTTACTTGTTGTTTCAGAACAAAATTATCAATCCATTATACAAAAGATAATAAATGGAAAAAACAAGATTTCTAATAAAAAAATTCATTTAATTCTGCAAATAGGAGAAGATTTTTTAAATGACCTGCATAAAAATAATAAAGTTATTCTTGAAATAATAAAAACAGGCATTGTGTTATTTGGACAAGATAAATTTATTAAACTGATAAAATGAGCGAGGCAAAAAGAAAAGTGGAATGGTGCTTGAGAAAAGCAGAAGAAGAATTAAAAAAAGGAACAAAACATAGGGGATTGGTTTTGAAGGAACAAAATTTATCTGAAGCTAGAAAACATATTCAAAAAGCAGAGCATAATCTTAAGGCAATTGAATATTTTAGCAATGGGGGATTTTCAGATTGGAGCATGAGTGCTGTTTTTTATTGCATCTATCATTGTTTTCTTGCAATAAACATGAAATTTGGATATGAAAGTAGAAATCAGGAATGTACTATTGCTCTTGTCAAACATCTAAAAGAGGAAAATAAAATAAATTTAGATGATAGATTCATAGATGCTTTGGAAATCTATGATGAAAGTGAAAGACATGAGACAAATGTTATTGAAAAAAGAGAATATTACACATATGGAACAACTGTTTCAGCAGATAATAAGGAAGAAATTGAAGCAAGCATTGTTTTATGCAAGGACTGCATAGCTCAAACGAAAAATATAGTTTTTCAAGATAATTGAGGTAATGATAAAATGAAAAATATATTTAAGAATAGGAAAAGAGAATTTTTAATATTATTAATTGTAATCAGTTTGATAAGCTTAATTTCAATTGCAAGTTCATTTGATTTGTTTGATAATGGAAGTAAAAATATATTGAAAGTTACAGGTGTAATTATGAGAATTATTTTGCTGGGAATGTGCTGGTGCATAATAAGCCTGTTCCAAATAAGTATTTGGATCCTGAATTTGCAGGGGTTAAACAAGTTTCACCTCAAGAATTAGATAATCTTTATGATGAAAAAGATGCTTTAGATAGACTTGTTGGACAAGAGCCTGGAATTGTTAGAAATGATCAGGGAAATATCAAAGAAGTTTATTTGATAGATCCTTCTAAAGTTGATTTGGATAAATTGCCTGAAAGAATAAGATATCTGGCTGAAAATAGTGATGGACCTATTGCAATAAAATATTATAGACAAGAGAGTAGACTTACTCGTACATATTATCCTGATGACAAGTTAGAAGATTTTATAGCTGAGCTAGAGATATCTGAAAAATTAAATGCAAGATTTGAAGCAGAGGGAATGAAACCGCTTTTACCTAAAAAGAGTTTGATTGGAATATCTGCAGATTCTGAAAATGGGAATATTTTTGTAAAAGGTTTTATTGCAGAAGAATTAATTCCTGAAAAATCTGTTGTTGAACTTAGGACTGAACTGGAGGATGTTTATTTAGATAAAGAAGTTGATTTTGGAAGAATTCTTGAGCTAGAAAGCAGAATAAATAGTAAGTTATCTGAATCTAGATATACATTCAATAGGATTTTTGAACAAGAGGGAATTGGTTGGTATGATGCAGATGATAGAAATACTGCAATTGGATTTCTTGAAAGAAGAACTGGTAGAATATTGACTTTGACACAGGTTTTAGATGGAAATTATATTATAGGAAAGGCCCCTAATAGTGGAGATATAGAGGTTTATATAAGATTTTTTGAAATTGGATTTGGAAGACAAGTAAAACCTGGAAGGGGGTATTTTGGTGGTTTTGTTGATTGTTATTTTCATTAATAATAATGATTATTAATGCATAGAATTTGATAAGATAAATCAAGCAGCAGTTAGAAGATATACTTTACTTAATACACATAAAAAATCCACTACATTTATGTAGTGGTCTTAAGTTACCTGGATTTTTTCTGGTTCTCCCCAAATCCGTACAAACCCACATGTCAGAAATCTTTTATGGATTTCTGAGCACTATCAGGAATTTTTAATTCCTGAAGCATTTATGTGTGGGTACAAATCCGAAGGATTTAGTGATACTAGATATCTTTTTGTGACTAATAATAAAATCCATTTTTGAGATAAAGATAATGTCCTATAGGTTGTAATAACTACTTATATTTGATAGAAGATATGATTAAAGTAATTTTCTTCCAATTTGCATAGCGCATGGTGAGCAAAAAGGCCCTGTTACTATTAGGGTATTAGATGTTATTTTTCCATATACATCTTGATGTTCGTTTGGTTGATATAGTTCTCTACATTGCCTGCAGATTACTAATTCGGTTTGTCCTTGAGTTAAATCTAGAGAAGTATTAATTGGTTTTCTTGGTAATTCTGAGATTAGTTGTTCTAGATATTTTTGAGACATATAGTTAAAATCAAATCTTTCTTGATTTCTTAATTGTTCTATTTGCTGTGTAGTTAATATTTGTCTCATTTTTATAATTCGTTTAATAAAGATTCAATTGTCTGCCTGAATGTTTCTGCATCATCTTGATTTTCTTTAGCTTGATTTAATTCATCAATAGCATCTTGTCTTAAAATTCTTTCATAAACTTGGTTTCCTCTTATTGGTTCTTGTCCTTGGCCATGAACTAAAAATAAAATTCCTTTTCCAGTAGGTTCTTTATGAAAGCGATCATATACTTGAAATATTGTTCCTACTTTTAATGTTATTCTTTCTCCTTCTCTTGAAGTATAGCTCATACTAAAATCAGGTGAGGGTATTGTAGCTCTTAAAGTTCTTAAATCAGTAGCCATATTCTTACTATTTATTGTAGGTTTTTAAACTTAACTCTTTTGTTACTACTAGGTAGTTCTTACAGGAGAAAGATTTAAATAGTATAATTCACTATAGAAATCAATAAAAATACAGATAAATAACAATCAAAATGGCTAAAAAGAAAAAACCAAGTTTGTATGAAATAATGAGGGAATCATTCTTAGAAGTGCAGAACTATGAAACTAGCTTAGAGGATGCCAAAAAGGAATTTCAGAGTGCTAATGCTGCTGCTTTAGCTGCTGGAAGACATTCTCCTGAAGCTGCGGATACTTTAATGCATGTTGATAATTCTAGACATAAAGTTAATTTTTTAGAAGCTGGTATTCCAGATGCTTATCAAACATTTGAAAGAGATTTTTTAAAGAACCGGAAAAATCTAGTATCTTTACTTAATGATAAAGATGTAAAAAAAGCATTACCAAGAGCTATTTTTTCTTATGAGCCTGTTGCAAGAAAAGGACTTGGAAAGAAATATGGAGATGCTGTTAAATTACATAAAGAACTTGCGCCTATGAAAGGAATTTTAGGTGAATATCAAGGTGCTCCATTAAGCAAAGGAAAGGATGATAGTTATTTTGGATTTATGGCTAGAAAAGTTATTGAAGATTATGCAAAACATGAAAAAAATCCTTTATACTTAAAAGCACTGATTACTTTAGCTGGTGGTCAAATTAATGAAACTAAAGAAGGAAAACTTAGCATTGCTAGAGATGAGGAAGGAAATATTGCGATTGTTTCAAATAGTGCTGCAAATAAACATTTTGTTGAACTAAGATTTGGCGGAATAGTTGCAGAAAAAGAAAAGGAATTCTATGCTTTAGTTGGAAAAGATTTAGCAGGTTATGTGGCTGCAACAATGCCAGATACATATAAAGAAGCTAGACCATTCTATGAAACTATTATAAAATCTGTTGAATCAGAAAAAGAAAGTAAAAAGAAAAAGTAACTTTTTCTTATTAGTTAATGTAAAATAATAAATTCTTATTATTTTCTGTGTATATTAATAGCTAATGTAAGACAATGGGTAGTATATTAGCAAGAAATTATTTAGTTTTATAAAAATATAGTGGATTAATTATTAGTTAATGTAATATAATGAGAAGATTTATTATTAATGCTGGAAGAATAGATTAATCAGTATCTTCTGTAGGACAATAATTAGTTTGCATTGTAGAAAATTATATTTATATGATATTTAATACAAATTATTAGCTAATGTAAAATAATGATAAGAAGAGCAGTTAAATTAATATTTGATATAGAATAATGAGGAATGTTGGTATTTATGCAGTACAATAATCAGTGATTGTAAAAAAGTATATGTTATTAATAAACAGATTAGTTTTTAATTATATTTACTTAATTATACTGTTAATAATACCTACACAAGTTTTGAAAAAATCTTCTGCTTTGCTTTGCATTTCATCTATTATTTTTCCATCAATATCTTTTATTTCCCCATGGATTATTTGCCTATGCAAGTCATAAACATCTTTAAAATTATTAACATAATAATTTTTTAATAGATTTTTATCAACGAAATGTTCTCTTAGCATTACTGGTATGTGTTCTGGACTCGGAGGAGTAATGTTTATTGCCATTAATAATGACTGGGCTGATTCAACCATTGCCCAATAACATCCTTCTATTGCACTCATTTCAGCTAGTTTGCTTTTTACAATATGCATTGGAACTCTGTTAAGCATGGTATACATTGACTCTGGTGTTGGTTTTATTTTTCCATCTTCTAAAAGTATTTTTAATGGATCAAAGAATCCTCCAAAATCTATTATTGGTTCACCATATCTTATTACATTTAAAACAACAGGGTCTCCTTTTAATAAATCGTTCCACCAAGTTGTGAGCCTTATGGTATTGATATGGAGCTCTTTTTTATAAGGGCTTGATTGAATTATTTTTCCTAATTCTTCTCTATACCATAGAACTAGTGCTTCATCAAACTTTATCATTGCATCATCTACAATAAGAATTATGTCAATGTCTGATTCTGCTGTGTTTGTTCCTTTTGCAGTTGAACCAAAAAGTATTACTGATTTTAAAAGTTTGTCGAATTTTCTATAGGCTTTTTCTGCAAAGTCCATTGCAATTTCTCTTTCTGTTTTTAATTGTAATGATGGAAATCTGGTAGTATCTATTTTTGGAATTTTAGAATGTTTATGATTTTTTGGTTTCATTTCAGCTCTTTTTTGTTATTTGTTTATTGTTAGCTAATGTAAAACTCATTTTATTTGATTTAGCTTTGTTAGATTAGTTTCTATTGTTTTATGATATTGTTAATTGATTACCTATTATTTAAAAGATATGTTTGTTTTTAAATATTTCCTTATAAAAAGTTTAATCATAAATATTTTTTCTGTGACCAATTCTAATTACAATAATTTTGTTCATCAAAACAATAACATCAACAACAGCTCGATAATCTCCAATTCTTAATCTCCATAATTTTTCACCTTGTAATCTTTTTAAAAATCTGTAAGGATTTTCCCTAATTGAATATATCTTATTTAAGATGATTTCAGCATCCTTTTTTTGTAATTTTTTAAGAAAATCTTTTGCTGTTTCAGTTAATTCAATTTGAAACATTTTATTTTAGAGCAATTCCTAATTCTCTTGCTACAACTTCAATAGGATAAACTCTTCCTTTTTTAACATCTTCCAAACCTTTTTGTATTTCATTAATCTCTTCTTCACTTAAACGTTCTTCTTCACAATTATTTATTAAACTATTTAAGAGTTCGTCATAAGATTGTCTTTCAGAATTTTTAAGAGATTTCAATCTTTCAAGAGTTTCAAAATTGATTTGTATAGTTGTTTTTTCCATGTTATATAGTAACTATAACTGCTATATAAATCTTTCTGTTGAAATTATTATAAGGGTTTAACCCATCTACGATATGATTAACTATCTGTTAATTAGTATAAACATGATCAGTTTTTACTGATTTGGTGCACCTGAAAATCTACCGCGCTCTCCTGGAATTTCTCCACCTAATTCCATTGGAAGATTTTCAAATCCTGCTCCATATAATTTATGATGGACAGCTGGATTGATTGCACCTTGTCCTGAGTAATAGGCTCCAAATCCAGGGGGGGTTGACCAGTAGTTAGTTGGGGCTGTGGAATATAATGGAGAATTCATTCCTTCTATGCTTGGCTTGAATGGATTTCCTCCACCTTTTTCTGCAAAATGCTGCCACCAATTTCCAGCTTCTATTATTTTTTTTCCTTCAAATCCTTTTTCACCTAATTTTTTCATAACTTCTTTTAATGGAACATTTCCCATTCCCATTGGAAGTTCTGTGTGTTCTAAACCAAAATTATCAGAGAGATGAACATGTTTTACAAAGGGGGCAATTATTTCAGCTTCCCTAATAACATCTTTTTCAGAAAATCCCATTTTTCTTATCATGTTTATATGTCCTACATCCCAGGTTGCACTTATAAGATTTGCTGCTGTTTTTTCTGCTTCAGATTTTGAAACACCTTCTTTTTTTAAATTTTCTACAACAACTTTTCTTGATTCTTCTATTAATTTTTTTAAGTCTTCTGCTCTTGATAATCCAGAACCTGCTGGCGGATTTTCTATTGTCAATACAGGTGCTGTTTCATGAAATTCTTTCCAGGTATTTGTTGCTGCGTTTCCATAGGTTTTTGCTGATTGTTCAACAACAAAATCATTCATTTTTTTCCATAACTTGGGAGTTTCTTCTAAATCATTCAATACTCTAACTCCTTTTTCAACAACCTGTGCTAAAATTTGTGGGTCTTGTTCAACTTCTTTTTTTATTAATGGACTTATTTCTTCAGCATATTTTTTTAATTTTCTTTTATTTTCTCCATCTGCTGTTTGATAGGCTCTATCAAATACTTTTTGAAGATTTGTGTAGGCATCTTTTAGATAGATTTGTCCGTGAATAACATTTCTTTGAATGTCTTTGAAAACATCCTTATCTATTTCTTTTAATGAATCAAAATCTTTTCCTTTTGCAATTTCTTTGTATGTGTCTTCTGGAATCGGATATTGTTTTCTTACTCTATCTAGAACATCTTGTCCATTGCTTAGATTTCTGTTTATATCTGATAGTTGTGCTGTCCAGGTTTCTTTGTTTATTTTTGCTAGTTCTTCTTCTGGATTAAAAAATCTTTCTTTTCCTGTGAATTCTCCTGTTGTTTCACCTTCTTTTGGAAAATATCTTTTTTCATATTCTATTTGATGAACTTTTCCAGTTTCTGGATTTATTATAAGCATTCCTGTTGTTCTTTCTTTACCATCTTCCTTTAACCTAGTTATCATTTCAGGAAGCTGTGCTGAAGAGTGCACAGTGACATTAACATTGCCTTTTGGATCAAGATCATGGGCTCTTTTTAATGTGGATTCTATTTGTCTTTCTGCACCTATTCTATTTACCTCTTCCCAACCACCTCTTTGCCCTACTCCTGATGCTTCAATTATTGGTGCATGAAAAGAAAGAGATACTCCTGTATTTTTTGCTAGTCTTCGCATTTCTTCAAAATGCTGTTTTGGAATAGAATCCATAACTTCCTGGCCTAGTGCACCAACTTCCATGTGCCTTGAGCCAGGATTCATTTTTATATTAAGTTCATTTAATTGGGTTGCTGTTCTTGGGTCTGTTGCAAGTCCTAATGAGCTTATTTCTGAATTATAGCCTGAAGGAGCATATTTGGGCATGAATATATCTTCAGAACCTTTGTAGAGAGTTTCATAGCTTGTCATTTTATCACCTTATTGATATTTAGATAAATGGAATTTTGTTTATATAGTTTTGTAATTATTACATTCGTCTTCTTTTTTGCTTTTGGATTTCATCAGATGTTCTTGATTCATAATTTTGTTCAGGATTTTTGGGATAACCTTTTGTTTCAAATGGATTGTTTTGTTGAAATCCTAATGTTGGACTTTTGAAAAAATCTTGTTGAGGTGTTGAACCTAGTGTAATATTGTTAGGAGGGGTTTGAAAATTGATTGTTTGATAGACAGATTCTTGATAATTTGAATTTGGAGAAGAGTATTTTATTGATTCATACATTGGAATTTGGTTTGCATTATCATCTTTTTTATCTGGATTTGTTGCAGGAACATCTGCTAACTGAGCCTCAAGGGGCTGTTGGCTCATTTCCATTACAGGAGATACTTTTATTATTGTATCAGTTTTTGTTGTAATTATTGATTCTAGTTCACTTGTATTTTCTTCATCTTCCTTTTTTTCTATTTTTATTTTTTCCTTTGAAAATTCTACTTTTATTTTTCTTGGTTTTTTTGCCATTGTTAGTCTAGATATAAGAATTATTTAAGGTTTGCTTTATTATCTTTTGTTAGGTTTGTTTTTTATTCAAGAACCATTTTTCTGCAGCAGATATAGGGAGTTTTGTTTCAAACTCTTCTGAATATGGGAATGGGAATCCAGGCATTCCATGTCCTTTTTTGTATACATCATAAACTGTGAATGCTTTGCTCCCCCCTTGTGCTGCTGAATAATTTCTTATGTATTGTTCTGCATAGTTTTCTGACTTTTTTACTTCTTTTTCTATTTTTTTGTATTTTTCTTCATCACTCATGTCTTCTTCTTTTTTCTTCTCTTCTTTTGTTTCTGATTTAAATATTGAAAAAATTGCTGAAAATGGATTTAAATCTTCTTCTTTGTTTTTTTGTTCTTGGGATTTATCTGATAATATTTCATCAATGTCCACTTGTATTTGCTCTAATGAATCCTTTGTCATTCCATCAACTAAAGAAAGTGCTGCCTGCATATTTGATTTGTTTAATTCAAGTTTTACAAGTTCTATTTCTTTATCTGTTAGTCCATATCCTCTGAATTTTACATTCACTCTTCCTCCAAAAGTATAATGTTGTCCTGCTTTGCTTGGTATTCCTCTGTATTCAAAATCAATCACTGAAACTGCATTGTATTTTCTTAAATTCTTTTCCATTTTAACAAAATCTCTTGGAAGTTTTTTATCCATTACTTCATCTTTTACATTGATTGGATCAATTCCCATTAAAGTTAGTTGAAGAAAAATTGTATTAAATGCAGTTACTAAATCCGGTCTTGATGAAATTGATTCATTTTGCCTGAGTTTTTCTGCTGCAATTAAATATGGTCTTGCCCATCTTGTATTTAATTTCAATGCATTTACCTGGCTTTTTAAATAAATTTTTTCAATTTCATATCTTTTTCTTAATTCTTGTTCACTTCTTTTTCTCCACTCTAAAAATTCCTGTATTCTTGGTTTTAATATTCTTTTTACTCTGTCATTTAGATCTAATTCATCTACTTTTTCAGGAGAATCTACTATCATAAAAGCGTCTCTTAATGTTACAAATTGCAGATTTCCAGAAGAAAGGGCATTAAGGCTTCCTTGTCCTCTTTGAGCAAGATCTACTTTATCCATCCATATTTGCTTTAATGCAAGAATTCCTGATTCTTTTGTTATTTTATCCTTTGAATTTGCAGCATCATAATGGCTTAATCTCAGCTTAAATTCTTTTAAATCATAGATAAGATTTATTATTCCTTTAAGAATATTATTCACTGTTCCTAAGACTCTTGATGCTTCTTGCTGCATCTGGCTTGCTTTTCCCTGCAGTTCTGAGAAATGTCCTGAACCTGGGGAAGATGCAAAATTATCTGTTAATTTTTCTGTTTTTCTAAACATTTTTTCCATAAAATCCAATATCCAAAAATAAACAGGTTCTAATTGTTCTGTTGAAGAATCATAGGTTATTTCATATTCTGAAGAAGCTTTTCTTTTTTTATAGTAGGGAACTACTTTTTTTATAATATCATCTATTTCACCCATTGCATTTTTGCCTCATTTTTACATATTTAATTAGTATCTTAGATTTAAAAAGTCTTCTTATTTTTTCTAATAAGAAGATTATATAAATAATCAGTTGTTTGTTAAGACATATTACAAAAGGGAAATTATATAAGGTAAGATTCGTTTTAATTGGCATGAGTATAATTCAAATTGCATATTATAATATTCTAGGGGTTCCTTTGTTAGTTTATTTAGGCACATTAACCTTTATTACTATGATTATTGCGGCTGTTTTTGGATTATTGGTAATGAGGGGGAAAGTGAAATTTGTTTGGCATAAGGTATTTGTTATTATAACTATTGTTCTTGCATTGATTCATGGGATTTTAGCATTTGGAAGCAGGTTTATAAGTTAATATTAATGTTCATATGAAAAAGAAAAATAATATTGAAAAGAAAAATAGGAATGTTAATTGGAAGGTTGTTATTTATTCAATAATAGCTTTGATTTGCTTAGGATTGGTTTATTTTGTTGATTGGATATTTATTGTTCCGGTGTTGGTTTTATTGTGGCTGAATCATAGAGCCCTCTTTGAAAAGAGTCCTCGGGTAGAAACAAGATCTAAATAAGATTGGAGCCCTCTTTGAAAAGAGTCCTCGGGTAGAAACAAGATCTAAATAACAAGATCTAAATAAGATTGGAGCCCTCTTTGAAAAAAATTAGTTAAGGGTAAACTATTTAAAACAAGATTTACATTTATAAAAATGAAAAAAAAATTAGTTAATGTTGGATTGATATTATTTGTAATAGTTTTTAGTGTAGCTGTCTTTTTTTTGATTAATCTTGATTTTGGAAAAGAAAAAGTTGTTCTTGATTATCATAGCCCTTTGGATGTTCCAGATAGTGTGATAATGCCTGATGTAAGCCAGTCTTACAAGGATATTACTATAATTGAGGCTAAAAAATTAATTGAGAATAATAAAGATAATTCTGATTTTGTAATAATTGATGTTTCTTCTAATTATAATTCAGGACATATTGTTAATGCAATTAATCATCCTATTGCAAATGGTTCTTTTTATAGGGTCATCAAGGATTTAGATAAAAGTAAAGATTATTTAATTTATTCAAGAAATGATGTGGATTCTTTAAAGGCAGTTGATGAATTGATAAATTATGATTTTGAGAATATTTACAGATTGAGAGGAAATTATGGTGCTTGGGTTGAGGCTGGTTTTCTTGTAGGGAGATAATTATTTTTTTCGTGGAGTGTTTATTTATAGAATTTTATTAGTAGATTAATTTCTAGATCGTTCATATTTACATCCAAGAGAGTTACATCCACATGGTACCTGAGTATAGTCTTGACATTGACATTCACACTTAGGTCCTGGATAGTTATGACATACACAATTAGCTATTGGATCTTTATCCATCAGTCTACATGAAGTAATTATCTGTGGTTCATTTAAAATAGCTATTTCTTCAAAATTTTCTAACCTGTCATTGGGTGCTGTTATCATTATATTTTTTATATTTTTTATATTCTTAAATATTTAGGTTATTGCAAATATCTATTGTTTTCATGGTTTTTGTACTTCTGTAGGTTTTTCTAATCTTTCATAGATTTCTTGTTTTAATAATTCTCTGTTTATTAGGCATCTTGGATTTGATGAGGTATCAAATAGATTTCTTGATTGTGAATAAGACTTTGCAGGACAGTCTCCAGAGCAGTTATACTTGGCAAAGCAATTTGAACAATGAGGTATATTATCAATAGTTCTTGATTTAAGCAATCTTATTTTGTCTTGATGGAATCTAAAGGATTGTGTTGATGAATCATAACTTCCTATGTGGAACATACTAAAATCTGGATCTGTTTCTCTGGAAGTTTCTGGACAAGTTATTACATTTCCATTAGGATTAACAAAAAAATTTTCTCCAGATGCTCCGCAGAAAGAGGTACTTAGGCAGTTTATTCTTGCTCCGGAGTAATAGATTTTAATTCCTAATTTCTTGGCAGTCTCTCTTGCTTCTAAAAATCTTTTTAAGAAAGTTTGCGGTTCTGGTGCTTTTGCATTTGTTGTTTTACATCTTCCACATTCAAATAAGGGTTCTACGTGAAAGGAATCACTTGTTGATATTGAATGAAAAAATTCAATTATTTCTGGCATCCTGTCAACACTTTCTGCGGTTATTGTAGCTCTTATTCCATATTTGAATTTTTTCCCTTCTAAATAGGTAATTGTTCTCATGACATCCTCATAGGAAGGCAAGTTTCTAGGTTTTGGTCTTTGGGAATTTTGAATATCTTCTGGACCATCTAAAGAAATGTTTAAGTGACTGAAAGTTTGAACTATCCACTCTAAATCTTTTTGATTCATAACACCATTTGTTACACTTCCTACAGTGTATTTTAGTCCTGATTTTTCTGCATTTTTTCTGAAATAGTCCAAACTTCTTTTGATTAATTCCATATTAGCTGGTAAGAATGGTTCACCTCCTCCATGAAATTCTAAACCAGTTTCTCCTGTTTCTAATCTCTTTGCATTTTCAATAGCTAGATTTATTGCAGATTTTGCAACATTGAATTCCATAATTTTAGTTGGACTTTCTCCGCCATTTGAATAACAATAAACACATCTAAGATTACAGTTATAGGTGGGGATTAGTGTTGCATAAGTTGGAGAATAAATCTCTCCATTACCTCCTTTGAGTTTACAATCTAAAGATGATGGTTCTTCAGTTTTATCCTTAATAATTCCAGATCTCTTTAAACATTCTACTAATGCTTGCTCTTGTTCTGTGCAAGCTTTCCTGTCTCTAATTTTTCTGAGAATGTCTATAACTCCTGAACTAACTTTTAAAGCAGTATTATCCAATGGAGCATAAAGAATAAAATCTCTTTCTTGAGGTAAAACAAACAATTCTCTTGTTAATTGCATAATATGGAGTAATCCAGTTAGTTTAAAAGTTTTTATTAATTTACTATTATATAGTTGTAAAACAATAAAACTTAAAAGACTGGTTTTGTTTTTTAATTTTATGTCAAATTTATTAGAAATTCCTTTTTATGTAAGTGAAGGAAGTAGATGTGCTCAGGCGGCTTTAAGATCTGTTTTAGCTTACAAAGCTGTTAAAAAAATTATCCTGAATTAGATAAATTATTTGGCTCAAATGGAGAAAATTCGATTTCTATGTTTCAGATTGCTTCTGCTCTTAATGAATTAGGTTTTGGTTTTTATTATCCTGTTAGACCTTTTTTTCAAGACATTTCTTTTAATGAACTGGCAAGTAGAATAGAAAGAGAATATTGCGAGAGAATTTCAAAATATTTTAATAGAGACTTATTAAAAAAATCTTTTGATACAGTTAGAATTAAAGGATTATTTGAAGTTAGAACACAAAGGCCTTCTTTAGAAGAGTTAATGAAATTTATTGAACAAGGGAGAGCAGTTATTTGTATGATTAGTTATGACAAATTGACTGACCAAACTTTAGGTATATTAAAACAAAATGGACATTATATAACTTTGACTGGAATGGGCAAGAATTTTGTTTATGCTCATGATTCTGGACCACAGGGTGCAATGCCTAATAGGCCTATAAGAAAAAATAAATTTATAGGTTGTTGGGATTTTAATTTTTTTGATTGGGATTTGATTGTTGTTTAGAATTATTTTTTCTTGATTAAATCCATCATTGATTTTCTTTCAAATTTGATTATTTCTCCTGAATCTGCGTTAACTAATATGTGGAGAATTATTAGTCCATCAAGCATTGCAGTTATGTTCCAGACTTGTTTTCCTTCATGTTTTTGAAGAACAGATATTGCTTTATTGTATTTTGCAGCTATTCCTTCATCTAATGTTCTTGTTTTTGCAATTCCAATTGCATCTTCTGCATCTACTTTTATATTTGGATTTATTGTTTGAAGTTCTGGAAATTTTGTTCCTTCCACTTCTACTAATTTATCTTCCTGTATTTTAATAGAGTCATCATCTCTTAATGAGCAGGTAAATATCTTGTCTCCTACTTTAAAATCAATGCTTCTTTTATTGTCATTTCCAAAAAAATCAATTATAAAAAATCCTGCACACATTTCTGCATCTGGATTTTTTTCTTTGAAGTTGATGAATTCTTCTGATAATTCCAAAATTTCAAGTGTTTCTTTTATACCCATTTTTTGTTATTTTCCATACATTTAAATATTTCCCATTATATATTTTATTGAGTATCAATTGATTAGTGGTCATTCCGTTTGAATCCTTTTTCTTTATCATTTTATTGTTTAGTTTTATGTTTATTATTAGTAGCTAATGTAAAATGAGGTTAAGTGGGCAGATTTGTTGTCAATTCTATTTACCCAATTATTCATACTACTTTTTTTATAAATATTAATAATTTGAGGGGTTTATTAAGATTATGGTGGGATTATTTTTTATAATCTTTTCTTAATAAACCATAAAAATTTGCATCATGCCATTGGCCTGTGGATTTTGCTCTGTGACATCTTTGGCTTGTTCCTTCGTATTTGAATCTTAGACTTTTAATAAGCCCATTTGAAGGAATATTTTTTGTAAATGCTTCTATATCTATTCTTGTTAAACCTAATTTATTAAATGCAAAATCTATCATTGCTCTTGCTGCTTCACTCATTATTCCTTGTCTCCAATAATCTTCTCCAAGCCAATAACCCATTGTTGCTTTTCCTACAAATCTGTCTATTTTGCAAAGACCAATTCCCCCAATTAATTCATGGGTTGATTTTAATTCAATTCCTAAATCATAATTTTTACGAGGTCTTTTTCTTGCTTCTCCCTGATTATGATGCACCCAAAATTTAGCATCTTTTTTATGGTAAGGATATGGAACTAATGAAAGATATCTTGAAACATTTAAATTATTTATATTTGCAACTAGGTTTGCTATGTCTTTTTCTTGAAATTCCCTTATAACTAATCTAGGGGTTACAATTCTCATAGTTATTGTTAGAAATAATGGGTTTTTAGATTTTTTGATTTTATCTTGCTTTTTTTGCAGGAACTTTGCCATAGCGTTTTATTCTCGCTTTTCTATAGCCAATGGCTTTTTTATAGGAATCAATCTCTTCTTGAGTTCTTATTACTATTTCTTTTTTTGGAGTTATTTTTTCTGAGAATACAAGTGGGAGATTTAAGTTTGGTTTTGGGAGTTTTTTAGGCGACATATGTTTTAGAATAAATAATAGTTTTTAAACTATCTTTAATTGATAAAATAATGCCAGATAAAAGCGAAGTATTAAAAATAGTTGATAGATTACATCAATCTCCTGATATTCCTTGCTTTGAAGAATTAATGAGAAGTCATAAATATGATTTAGTGTGGGCTGGAAGATGGTTTGATGGTGAAGTTAGAGATAGGACCTTGGAAATAAAAAGGAGAGCACTTTCTAAGTCTTTGAATGATTTATCTCAAAGAGCAGATATGCATACTGTGAAATTTAGAGAAAATTTTCCTCAACTTTATGATGCTGCAAGAAGATTATATGATACTGGAGTTGGATGTGATTTTTGGGGAAAAGCATTATTCTCAGCTGGAATTGAATCACCAAAAAATTGCAGAGAGTGGAAACTTAAACTGCTCTTTCAAAGATTAAGAGAATTAGGCGATAAACCTGAAGATTTTGTTCATTCTCGTGTTTATGAAAAAGATTCTTATCTTACAATGTATGCTAGAAAGTGCTTTGAAACATTTGGTAAAGCAGTAATGCTTATAGGTGTAGATTTTTTATCTCTCCCAAAAGTAAGTGGACCAAAATTAAAACTTAAACATAGATTTTCCGATAATGATTTTAGATTGATACTCAATGATTCTAGTTTAAAAAGTGAAGAAAAAGTAAGAGCTTTATTTTATGGATTAGCATTGCAATATTATGATTTAGGACAATGGAGAAGTTATCAGGGAAAGACTTTTGAAGCAAGTAGTTTTTTTCATTTATGTGATAGGAGTCAGGGGTATAAAAACAGAGTTAGAATTAAACTTTTAAGACATCAAATGGATGAGGATAATAGAAAAGTAACTTTAGAATTAGATCAAAGAGTTCAAGCGAGATTCAATGGAGTTCAGTTTAGATTTCAAGGTACTGAATCTTATTCTGATTCTTTAAGGTTATATGAAGGAATAGAGGGTTTATTGAAGTAGATTATAATTTTTCCTTAACTTCTTTTTCTATTTGTTTTATAAAAGTTTCTTTTTTTATTTGTGTAACTTTGTTATCTTTTCTTACTGCAAGATTTCCGGATTGTTCTTCTTTATAATAAGAAGATTTATATTCTCCAATTAATATTATCTAATATGGAAATTAATATTCTGCATTATCTGCCTGAAAATACAAAAATAAAATTAGATAAAATTCTAATTGATAAATTATTTTATGGAAGAAGCTTAACTAGGTGGAGCAGATTTTTAGGAATTTCTTTAAAAAATTTAAGCAGATATAAAAATGGTTCTAGAGCGGTTCCTCTTGATTTATTTAATAGATTAGTTGCTTTACTTAATTTAAATTTAATAGACTTTCAAAATAATATCCAACTAAAGATAAATTCCACGGGAAATTATATTAAACTAGGCCCCATTATAGAAATAGATGAAAAATGGGTTTATGTTTCTGAATTGATAAAAGGTGATGGACATATACCCTCCAAGTTTCATTATTTAGTTTTAGTTAATAATAATAAGGTCCTTATAGATTATGTAAAAGATTTTTTTATTTCATTAGGGCTTGATAAGAAACATTTGTTTATTTATAAGAAAGATGATGTAAATTTTCTTATAATTCGTTCTTATTTATTAGCATACCTCTTTAATAAAATTTTAGAGGTTCCTGTCGGTAAAAAAAATGAGATTAATATTAGTGATTTTGTAATGAAAAATAGAAGTTTTGGAATTGCAGCTATAAGGGGGGCTTTTGATGCAGAAGGAAGTGTAAATTTTATAGGTTCCAGAAGTATTACTATTTCTTCTCAGAGTTTAATTTGGATAAATAAACTTCAAAAAATATTAGATATTTTAAAAATAAAATCTAAGATCTATAAAGAAGAGAAAAGTAGGTCTAGGCCAATTTATAGATTAACTATTCATCATATTATTAATCTTAAAAGATTCTACAGAATTATTAAACCTCTACATAGTAAAAGGCAAGATAAATTAAGAAAAATTATAACCGAGTTTAATAAAAATCCTTCAAGAATTTTTCATAAGAAAATATTGTTGTCAATCCAATCAGGTAATTACAGAAGAAGTGATATTGCTAGAGATATTAATAAAAGTTTAATTTTAGTTAGTAATAACATCGCTTATCTAAAGGAAAAGGGGTTCATAACTCCATTTGAAAAAAATTATACAAATATTGGTTGTTATTTTAAATATAAAATGACTGATAGCGGTATTAAGTATCTAGAAGAAGGAGAATCTTATTATTTTTAATTTTTATTATTTATCTCTTCAGTTAGTTTTTTAATAAACTCTTCTTTCTTCATATTGACTATCTTTCCATTTCTTCTCACAGCAAGAGTTCCTTCCATTTCCTCTTTATTACCGATAACTATTATTACATTAATCTTTAGTATTTCTGCTGCTTTTATTTTGCCACCAATTGGTTCTGATTTTATGTCAGTGTCAACTCTGAAGCCAAGTTCATTTAATTCTTTTTCTAATTTTTCACAGGATTTATTGTTTTTATCTGTAAAATTAATAATTCTTATTTGTTTTGGAGCTAGCCATAAAGGAAGGTGGCCGTTTGTATGTTCAAGCAAGATTCCTGTGAATCTTTCTAAAGAACCTAGAACTGTTCTATGAAGCATTACAGGTCTTTTTTGTTGATTATTTTCATCATTGTAAGTAAGATCAAATCTTTCTGGCATTGCAAAATCAAGTTGTATTGTTGCTGTTTGCCAAGTTCTTCCTAAGGAGTCTTTTATATGAAAGTCTATTTTAGGGCCATAAAACGCACCATCTCCTTTATTTATTTTAAAATTCATTTTTTTCTTTTTTAATACATCTTCAAGAACTTTTTCAGCTTTATCCCATAATTTTTCTTCTCCAATTCTTTTTTCAGGTCTTGTAGATAGTTCTACATGGTCAAATTCTATATTTAATTTTTTATATATTCTTGTATTTAAATCAATTATATTGATTATTTCTTGTTCTAATTGTTTTTCTGTGCAATAAATATGAGCATCATCTTGTGTGAATTGAATTACTCTAAATAATCCCCCTAAAACTCCGGATAATTCTTGTCTATGCACAATTCCAAGTTCTGCTGCTCTTATTGGTAAGTCTTTGTAAGATTTTGGGTTTGTTTTATAGATTAGCATTCCTCCTGGACAGTTCATAGGTTTTACTGCAAAAGTTTTTTTTTCATATTCTGTTAAAAATATGTTTTCTTTGTATTTTTCCCAATGTCCTGATATTTGCCATAATCTTTTGTCAAGTATTTGTGGTGTTAATATTTCTTCATAGTCTGCTTTTCTATGTTCTTCTCTCCAAAATTCAATTAACTTGTTTCTTATTATAAGTCCATTATTATGCCAGAAAACCATTCCAGGTGCTACTTCATTAAAGGAAAATAAGTCCATTTGTTTTCCTATAATTCTATGGTCATTTTCTTTTAATTCTCTTGTATCTAATTTTGATTTTGATATTTCTCTTAGTAGTTGTTTATAGTCTATTACTTCGTCTTTTGATATTAATGATTTTTTAGATGCGTCTTCTTTTGAATTTACATTTTCTCCAATTGATCTTGATAATTCTGACAAAGGATGTCCTTTGCATTTTAATTCAAACTCTTTATAATAACCAAATGGAGCTCGTGTAACTTTTATGGTTTTATCTTTAGAAAGTTCTTTTTCAGCTTGCTCTAATGTTTTTAATGCAAAGTCTGGTTTACTTAGGCTGGGTGAGAGATGGGCATAGGGATAAAGAACAATATGAGTTGCATTAACTTGAGAAGCAAGAGAGATTATATTTTCAACATATTCTTTAATAATATTTGTATTTTGTTCATCTTGTTTTTCAACAGCTGTTAATATTACTAACGGGTCTTTAACTGTTATTTCTTTTTTTCTTTCTTCTGATAGTTCTTCTGGTTGATTTAATGCCTTTTTCAGAGGTTTAAATTTTATGTAATCACAATGCAAAGATAGGATTTTCATAAATTAGATAGAAATATGGCGTTTATAAAATCTTTGATTTTTTATAATTGGTATTTTGGATAAGCCTTAAATATATATAAAACCCTGTTAATGTATGGAAAAGAGAGATAAAAAACAAATAAATAAATATAATTTTAATATGTTTGTTTTATCTGTTTTATTTGGGTTGTTTATGGTTTTTATCATACTTCTTTTATTAAAGTATGATGATTTTATTAAAATAAGAATTCTTAGATTTATTGTTTATAGCTTAACTTTGCTGATTCCTACTGTTATTTTTTCTATTTTACAAGGTTTATTTAGTTTTACTGAATTAACTTTATCTGAATCTTCTTATTATGTTATTGCTTTTATTTTTTATTCTTGTTTTTTTTATATTTTTATATTAAGATGTCAAAAAAAAGATTCTTTTTGGTGTCTTGTTAAACTTGGAATAGGTATTTTATTATTTTTAATTGCGTCTGTTTCATTATTGGCTATTGCTGGAGGAGGATTATGAGAAAGTCAATTTTATTTTTTATAATTGTTTTGTTTTTATTTGGAGGAGTTAGTGCTTGTTTAACTACTCAAAATATTAGTCCTTCAAGTGGAAAATGTTATTATATTTATGCTGGAAATGTGTATCAATATGGCACTCCTTCTAATCCTCATAAAAATCATGCTTGTGGAACTGATATTACAAGTGTAATGCCTTCTAATCATAAATCTAGTTCTTGGAAATATCTCACTCCTTTTTATAGAGATACTATTTGTCCTGCATGCACACCTACAACTGAAATTTGTGATAATAAGGATAATGATTGTGATGGTGCAATTGATGAGGGATTAACAAAATCTGTTAGTTGTGGAATTGGAGCTTGTTTAAAAACAGTAAGTCAAACTTGCAGTGCAGGACAGTGGAGCCCTGCTTGTGTTGCTTTATCTCCTACTGCTGAAATCTGTGATAATATTGATAATAATTGTGATGGGACTATTGATAATGGATTGACAAAGTCTGTTAGCTGCGGTGCTGGAGTTTGTGCTAATACTGTGAGTCAGACTTGTGGTGCTGGACAGTGGAGTCCTGTTTGTAATCCTCTTCCAGGAACTACTGAAACCTGCGATAATATTGATAATGATTGTGATGGCCAGGTTGATGAAACCTGTGCATGTACTAATGGAGTAACTAGTTCTTGCGGAACAGATGTTGGGCAATGTAGTGTAGGAACTTCAACTTGTGTTTCTGGACAATGGGGTGCTTGTGTAGGTTCTATCGGCCCTGTTGTTGAATTGTGCAATGGTTTAGATGATGATTGTGATAATGAGATAGATGAGATTTGTTCATGTTCTAATGGAGCTGTTCGTTCTTGTGGAATAAATATTGGCGAATGTATTAATGGGAGTCAAACCTGCAGTGCTGGGCAATGGGGGGCTTGTGTAGGTTCTGTTGTTGCTGTTGTTGAAACATGCAATGGGCTTGATGATGATTGTGATGGGGCAATAGATGAAGAACTGGAATTTTGTAATGAAACTTCTGAATGTATTTCAGAGTGGGTTTGTGAAGATGTAAGTTATTGTGTTAATGGAACTAAAGAAATACTTTGTTTAGATATAATGGAATGTGAGGTTCCAACCTCTATTCCTGCTAATATTAGTGAATGCAATGATTCTGATTTTAATATTAGTGAAGAAGAATTTAATGAAACTCTTGAAAATCTTTCTGAAGAAGAATTAGCTGTAATTGAAGAAGTGTATGATGATTTACTTCTTGGATATGGTTCTGGAACAAATGATACTAGAGATTCTAATTATTCTACTGAATTTATTAATAGTAATGAAACTGATTTTTCTTCTAATCTTTTTAGCATTAGTGCAGAAGATAGAATGTGGAAAATCGGTAGAATTACTGGAATACTTGCATTTCTTTTTATTGCATTAAGCATTCTTGGAGGAGTTTATAGAATAAAACATCATAAATTTATTTCCTATAGTGCTTTTATTTTGGTTTTAGTACATATTTTTACTCTTATTAATGATAAACTTGTTTGGGGAAGTTCATTGACTTATTTGAATTCTTTTATTCCATTTATTGAACCTGAAAGGTTTACCATAGACTCTGGTATAATTGCATTGTATCTTATTTTTATTGGAGTTATTGGTTGTATTTTCTTAAAGAAAATAGCTATTAATTGGGGGTATTCTACTTGGCTATGGATGCATAGAATAACTTTGGTTTCCTATGCTTTGATTTATTGGCATGCATGGAAAATTGGTACTGATTTTGGTAAAATATATTATCATATTATTTTCCAGATTTTTTTTGTTCTTATTGTTGGAAAATATATTTTTAAAATAATAGAGAATTATAGAAATAAGGAAAAGCAGACTAGCAGACCTGTTTCTAGATCTGAATTTTTAGAATTAGGGGATTATTGGTTTAAACCTATTGCATTGACTAGGCCTTTTGGAATAGGAATTATTCCAATAAATATATGGGGTTTAATATCTTTAATTTTCTTTTTACTTTTAATTGTATTTCCATTATTTATTTTTGATTTTTCTGAAATGGATTCTACTGGAATAATGAGTTATGTAATTTTTCTTGTTGTTATTTTAGTTTCTTTTATTTTATTGTTAAAAAATACAACTTCTATGGAAAAATAGGCAAAAATAAAAAACATTATTTTCTATTAGTTATTTTGATTTATAAGATTGTATTTAAATCAGAAATTTGATAGTTAATTATAAAGAGGTAAAATGAAAATCTATAAATTTGATAAGACGAAGAATTCTAAGGTTGATAGGAAGATAGTTTCTAGTTTTGGAGAGGCAGTTTATAGTTGCCCTGAAATAAGATCTGTTTTTATTAAAGTTAATTTTAAGGATGGAAGTACGATTGGATTTAAGAGAGACGAGGATGAAGATGAATTTCAGGATTTTTTTGATAAGTTAGAAGAAAGAGATAATGAGGAACAAGAGAGCATTTAGTATAAAGTTTTAAATATCTTCTTGTTCTTTATTGGTGGAGGTGATTCAATTGGAAATTAGATTAATAAGGGCAAGAGAAATTTTAGATTCTAGGGGAAATCCAACTGTTGAGGTTGATGTTGTGACTGAAGATGGAAGATTTATAGCAAGTGTGCCTTCTGGAGCTAGTACTGGAATGTATGAAGCTGTTGAATTAAGGGATAATGATAAAAAAAGATATAATGGGAATGGTGTTCTAAAGGCAGTTCATAATATTAATTTAATCATTGCAAAAAAACTAATTGGAATGGATGTTTGTAAACAAAAAGAAATAGATAATATTATGATTAAATTAGATGGGACAAATAATAAAAGTAAATTAGGTGCAAATGCTATTCTTGCTGTTTCAATGGCTTGTTGTAGAGCAGGTGCTGCTGCCAATGAAATGCCTTTGTATAAATATATTCAGAAATTAAGTGAAAATAAGGAATTAATTATGCCTGTTCCTAGTTTTAATGTTATTAATGGTGGTAGGCATGCTAGAAATAACTTAACTATGCAGGAATTTATGATTCTTCCTGTTGGTGCTGAGGATTTTAAAGAAGCTATGAAAATTGGAGATGAAGTTTATAATGTTCTTAAAAAGATAATAGGTGAAAAATATGGAAAAGAAGCTATTAATGTTGGAGATGAGGGTGGATTTGCTCCAAATGTTTCTAATAATGAAGAAGGACTTAAATTATTGAAGGATGCTATAAAAAAGTCTGGCTATGAAAAAAAAGTAAGAATTGGAATAGATGCTGCTGCTTCTGAATTTTTTAAAAATAGAGAATATAATATTGGTTTTAAATCTGGTAAAAAGGACTTGAAAAATGGGAAAGAAATGATTGATATGTATGAATCTTTTATAAAAAATTATCAATTGATATCAATTGAAGATCCTTTTGACCAGGATGATTGGAGAGGTTATGTTAGTTTTAATAAACTTTTTGGTAAGAAGATTCAAATTGTTGGAGATGATTTGCTTGTAACAAATATTGAAAGAATTAAAATAGCTATTAAAAAGAAAGCTTGTAATACTCTGCTTTTAAAAATTAATCAAATAGGAACAATTAGTGAAGCAATTGAAGCATTTAATCTTGCAAAAAAAGCAGGATGGAATATAATGGTTTCCCATAGAAGTGGAGAAACAGAAGATAGTTTTATTGCTGATTTATCTGTTGGACTTGGAACTGGTGAAATAAAGTCAGGTGCTCCTTGCAGAAGCGAAAGGCTTTCAAAATATAATCGTTTGATGAGAATTGAAGAAGAATTAATTGAAAAAGGTATAAGAGTTAAGTATTTTGGGGAGAGGATGTTGAAATAATTCTTTTAATAATGTATGTAAAATGATAATTAGAAGTAGAGATTAATGGATAAGAAGGTTGGTAATGTGTGTAAGAGAATTGGTGATTTGTAGATATATATTAATAATGAATGTAAGACAATAGATTATTAGTGAATATAATGTTCTAAAAGTAATTATAAATTAGAATTGAGATTTCTTTAATTTATATCTATAGGCAAAAAGTGCAATTAATGCAATTATCAAAGCTGAAATTGCTATGAATATTGGCCATTTTAGTTTTTGCTTTAAAGATGAGCTGATTACTGCTCCTGTTATTCCTGCATTTGAATTTTCTAAAGAATTTTCTTGTGTTAGGTTTTCTTCTGATTCATTGTTGTTTTCTAATGTAATATTTGCAGTTGTATTATTTGATTTATTTGTAATTATTGCTGAAGATGAGCTGCCTCCTCCACCACCACCACCTCCTCCGCCACTGCCTCCACCAGATGCAGGTTGTGTTGTAGTTGTAGTTGTTGTATTTGTTTGAGGGTTTGTTCCTGTTGTTGTATTTCCTGTATTACCATTTTGAGTTGCATGGGGATCTGTTTGATTCTTTTTCTCCCCATTTGAATCTATTGATATTGTTGGAGTTACACCTGTTGACAATATACCATCTTCTGCAGCTTTTACAACTATCACTGTATTGATAATTGCAATTGCTAATAATAGGATGATTAGTATTGCTATTTTTCTTTCTTTTTCTTTATTCATAGTATATTTTTATTAATCAAGTAGTATATAAAATTTAGTTACCACTTTGGTTTGATAATTCTTTATTATGAAATTGTTTCTAAATAGTTTTTTTACTAAAAGATAATCTTTTTAATGGGTAATATTCAATAAAAATTATCTTTAAATATCCTTTTATTTTGTTAGTTTTATGGCATTTGAAGGTCAACCAGTACTTGAGGAGATATTAATAAGATTCCCTTATTTAAGCAATCAAAGGTCAATGGTTTCTGGAAAACCTGTTTATGCTTATGAAGGTCATTTTAATCATTTTGGTCGTAATGGTTTTGATCCTAATACTAGTAAATTACCTAGTTCTCCTGATTCTACTTTGACTGAATTATTTTCATTTTATAGAGATAGTCCAACTAGTTTTGGATTTTTAGGACCTCGAAAATATGATAAACGTATATTGGAATTTGATTTATCTGCAAATGGTTTTTCAATTGAATTTGATGCTGTTTGTAGGGCTTTAGGTTATGATGCTCATTTTAAGAAGATAAATCATGGAGGGGCTGTAATAAAAATTGGAGATGTGATAATTCCTAATCTTGGAACTGTAGAAGATGCTCATTTAATAAATGAATTTGATTTTGATTTTTCAAAAAATGATCCCACATTAAGACAAACAATTGATATGATTTCAGGGGCTTATCAAACATTAAATAAACCTGAGGTTGTATATGTAACCTATACAGTCACACAACAAACTCTTGATCTAGCTAGATTAGTTTCTAAGGTTAGAATTGATCTCAGGCAGCATCCTCTTTCTGGGAAGGATTGTTTAGATTTGATATCAAGAAATACTGCAATTCAAGATGCTCCTAATTCTGAGAATGTTCCTAAAATAGACAAATTACAACTTTTTGTGAATCGACTTGAGAAAAAGAGAAGAGTTGTTCAGCAATGATTATTTTTATCCATTCACTCATTTTTGAATAGGTTTAAAAACTATATTTATTTTTTTATTATATGGTTATAGTAATTGATTATAAAAAATGTTGTTGGAAAGATGGCGCATGTTCTAGTTGTGATTGTAAAGGGAGTAGCAAAAAATGCCATGGATGTGTGGAGGTATGTCTTGTTAATGCATTGGTAAGAAAAAACTAGTTGAAATTGTTCCTGGTAAATGTATTTCTTGCGGAGCTTGTGTTGAAGCTTGTCCAAAAAAAGCAATAAAATTAGTATAATAATTGGGAGTATGGAAGAGATTAAAGAGGAAGTTTTTGATTATGATTCTTTATGGAATAAAGAATATGATAAAAAACAACAGAAAATTATTTCTGATTTGCCTAGAGGGCTTCCTAGGACTGGAATAAAAGGAAAGTATTTGAAAAAGAAAGTGTATGTTGGAAGAAAACAATTAAAGAACAGTTGGGGAAGTTTTTATAAAACTAATGAAGGAAAAGATATTGTTAGTGATTGAGTTATTGCTTTTTAGTAATGTTAAAATAATTTTAAATGCTCATAGATTCACATTTTAGGAATTGTGTTGTTGTTGACTCAGAAATTGTTGATATTATAATAATAGTTTGATAAATAAAATATTAGAAGAATTGTTTAGAATAATTCTTCTTGAACAGGATTATCAATTTTCTTTTTTGACTTTTTAGGTTTTTCTTCTTTAGGTTCTTCTGATGCTTGTTCTTCTGATTCAAAATCAATTGGCTTTTCTCCCTCGGGCATTTCAAGATCTTTTTCATCAATTGAATTAATCATTTTTTTAAAATCTTTAAAGGATTCTGCTGCAATTCTTGTTCCTGATTTTGTAAAACCAGTGTATCTTTCAGAAGTTGTGTACTCTCTAATTGTGAGTCCTTTTTTTCCACCGAAATCATCAATTCTTATTACAATCTCAGTTATGTCATTCTTTTTTATTTTGCCTATATCTTTTTCCATGAAAATTTGATGAATGATTAGTTTAATAATGTTTTGGTATGTTTTTAATGAATAGATTTTGTGATATAAATAAGATTTTATAGACAATTTGGATAATTGTTTTACTAAAATATCCAAATTCTCTAATAACACTTTTAGAGTGACGGTAACCCAATTAACCTAAAAGTGTATAAATGATGTTTTAATTGAAATTTTATGGTTATTGAAAGAAGATTGTTTTTAGCAGGAGGTTTAGGGGGTTTGGCTAAACTTGTTTTTGGAAATGTTTCTGAAGCTAGTCCTAGCAATGAATTTACAAATATTGCTGTTTTTGCAAGAAGAGAATATGATGAATACTTGAAAAGAGTTGAAACTAGGAGACAATTAACTGAAAAACTAAGATTTAGTTATGAGGAATTTAAATTTGCTATTGAAAATCCTAATTCAAAACAAGCTGCACTTTTAAAATATAAGGCATCACTTTATAAACAATATCCTGAAATTGCTTTGTCTACCTTAAGTTCAGAAGAAAGAGAAGAATTTGATGATTTTTGGAAAACTTTTAATTTAGATGTTGGAAAATTAAAATTTGATGATAAAAATCAACAGTATAGGGAATTACTCTTTAATTATGTAATGCCAACATTGGTTGAAATGCAGGTTGATATTGATAGGACCTATGCTCCTCTTGTTGTAAAAGGAGAATTTCAAGATTCAAAAGGTTTTTTTGATTATGCTAATCCTAATGATGGTGAAAAAGTAATAATGTTTCTTCATTTTAGGAAGTATCTTCTTAGATATTATGCAGAAGGTGGGAAAAGAAAAGGGATTTTGGATAAATAATTTTATTATATAAATATTTAAAAATGATATTTCTATATTTGTTAAATGACTGGTTCAACAATTGGAGAAATGCCTGGCAGAGAAGAAGTATCTCAATTTATTTATAATATGTTTAGTGCTCAAAGATCTGTTCGTGGAAGAACTAATGGGCAATTAGTTACTCCTCAAACCCCTGTTCATGATTTCTTTCATGCTGATGTGGATGGAATTGATTTGTGCATTGGAAAACCAATTGGAAAACGATTTGGAATTCTTGATATGGTTGATTTTTGTATACCTCAACATCAATATCAAGGTCTTGGTGGTAGGCAGGAAGAGTTCTATAGAAAATATCCTTTAAGAGATCTTGTTACTGAAAGATTTACTCTTGAAAGATTTGCAAATATGATGTATGATTTAGTAAGAATTAATAGGGGATTGGAATTGGAAGCTGTCTAATAAATAAAATAATTTTATTACTTATCTTTGATGAAAAATATTGGTAAATGTTTATATATGTTGATTTAATTATTGATTTATGGCAGAAGGTGGTTGTTATACAGTTGATTTTAGGCCTGATGAACAGAGAACTAGATTAGTAAGGGGATGTGGGCATGGAGAAGCATTATTACCTTTAGAAATTCTAACTGCTGCAAGAGCAAAAGCATTATTAATTCCAACAAGACTAAGTTTAATTCCTGAACCTTTTTTAACTGAATATGATGGAAAACCAGTTTCTAGTGGAATAGAAAAATCAGTTGTTGCATTGTATAAAGGCGCTGGAATAATTATTCCTAATGTTGATACTAAGGAAAGGGTTGCTTTGGATGATTATAGGGAAAGATGTTGGCCTGGTTTAAGAATTCAAGCAGAAGAATATACTCAATTGCTTGTTGCAGGGGTAGAACTTGGGATTCAAGAATTTATTCGTGAGCAAAGAAAACTTAAAAGAGATTATTTTTATTCTTAAATTTTATATTTTTATATAAATTTTTCAACAAGTTTTTTTGCTTCTTCTCGTTTTTTTTGATGTGGTTTTAAGAATTCATTTATTTTATTTATTGTGTATTGTTTTAATTCTCCTGTGAGCATTTTTCCGGATTTGTAGTCTTTGTATATTTGTTCTAGCTTTTTATCATCTTCTTCAAACATCATTTTTAGATATTGGAAGGAAATATCTATGTCAGGATTTCCACCTAATTTTTTATGTTCCTCTATTGTTGGCTGCCCACCTGAAAATGCATATTTGTTTATTTTTCGTTTAACTTCTTCAGGAGTATCGGTTGGAGCTATGTAGGAGTTTGGATCTGATGCTGACATTTTTCCCCCACCTAATCCTGGCATAAATAATGTGTAGACAGAACTTAATTGAGTAAAACTTGGATTTTTGATTCTTTGAGAAATATCTCTTGCAAGTCTTAAATGAGGATCTTGGTCAATTCCAACTGGAACAATTACTGGACAATTACTTTCAAATTCTTTTAATTGGGGGTGGAGCATGTCTGATGCTTGAAGAAGCGATGATAACATTTTTCCAGGAGTTATTTCCCCATAGACTGCTTTAAATTCATTGAAAGTTGCATGTCTTGCAAGTAGGTTTTGCAGACGATAATAAGCATTGGATTTTTTTGCATCTTTGCTTCGGTCTGATTGAAAATAAATTTCACACTTATTTGGGTCAAGTCCTAGTGCAAAATAATTTAATAAATAGTCTTCTGCTATTTTTTTTGAATCTTCTAGAGATTGCTGTCTTGCATTGTAGGCTTCAATGTCTGCAATTGCTATGTATACTTTTGCTCCAAGTTTTTGAAAGAAAACCATTTGTTTGACTATCATTAAGTGCCCTATGTGACATTTGCCTGTTGGCATTAAACCTGTCATCATTACAAACTTTTTTTTATTTTTTATTGTTTCAAGAATTCTTTGAATATCTCTGTGAGCAAAGATTATCTTTCTTCTGTAGCAAATTTCTTTGTTAAAAATCTCTGGCAGATCTTTTAATGGAGATATGCCGAATTCTTTTACTAATTTGTTGTAGTCAATATCTCCTTTTATTTCCCATGGATTGAATGTTTTATCTTTTTCCATTAATAAGATTGGGAAATAGTATATATAAATATTTCATTCAAACCTATATTTCTTTTAAAAAGAAAACTTCTGGAATCTTGGATGGATAGTTTGTGTTTATTTTACCTATTTCTTTAAATCCAATTTTCTTATGCCAATTTTGAGGTTCTTTTTCATTTCCAGTTGAAGAACTTAAAATAAATTTGTTCTTCTGCTTCTTTGCTATTTTTTTAAGTAATTTTACCATTTTTCTTCCGATTCCCTGTTTACGCATGTTTTCTTCTATTCTTATCATTTCTATTATTGGAATTTTTGACCAGAAATAACCAAATCTAAGAAAGCCAACTGATTTATTATTAACTTTTGCTATAATGTATTCTTTTCTTTTTATTTTTTCTAGCATTGTTTTTTTAGCCACATATTCATCATGATTAAGAATAAAATTTTTATCATTCCATTTTGCTATTGATATTTTTAGTTTCATATTAATTATTATTAATTATTATATATAAATGTTGCAGTATAAATATTTTGATTTATGTTAATCATGCTATTGTTATTACTGGTTCATAATATACATTAAAGCTTAGAAAATATTAAAAAGGCATATTCTTATGATTTAAAATGACAGATTTTTATGCATTGATGGAAGTGGGACGAGATGGGGAAGGAAAACCTAATTATGTTCTTTATAGAACTAATTCCCAGGAAGCTTTGGATGTAGTTGTTGGTGGAAGAAAGGTTCAATTAACAGGGCTTGCTGCTCTTCAGGAATATGAAGCTGCAAATGCTGATGCAAAACCTAATCCTGATGAACCTATTAGAACTGATCCTAATGATGGTTTAGAAGCTCAGTTAAAATAATTGGAATTTATTATATGTTTTTAGTCATGAATAGCTTACGCGTAAGCTTTAAATAATAGGGAGTATGAATTTCTAATATGGTTATAGAAAAAAAGAGTTTAATACTATTAGGTTTATTTTTTGGAATGTATTTAATTGCAGGAGTAAGTGCTAGTCTTTATTTATCTCCTTTGGATTCAACATATAATATCGGAGATTCTGTTGATTTAAATATAACTATTGACCCTATTGTAGATGGACCATTTAAATTAAAATTAATTTGTGATGGAAAAGGTGTTGATGTTTTTTCAGGTCCTGCTATTGAAAATTTAGTTCTTCCATTGAATGAGCTTTGGATTAATGATTTAAAAGGAAGTTGTTATTTTCTTGCTGAATATGGTGGAGATCAAAAAAGAACAGAACCTAATTTTGTTATTTCAGACAAGTTGAATATTGTTTTAGAGACTGATTCTTTTTTTGCAAAACCTGATGAAACAATTATTGTAAAGGGAACTGTTACTAAGGTAAATGGAAATCTTGAAGAAGGTGAAGTTGAAATTTTAACTCCGTTTAAAGGAGTTTCTACTACTGAGATAGTTAATAATACTAATTCTAGTACAGGTAATGTTACTAATACTACTGTTTCATCTGAAACTGTTATAGGTAATGATTCTAATTTTGGTAAATTCTATGGTAAAGTAAGTAATGGGAAATTTTCAGTTAGTTTGAGACTTCCAAGTAATGTTCCTTCTGGAAATTATGCTTTGGTTGTAAATGCCTATGATCAGACATTATCTGGGAAAAGATTAAATCAGGGAAGTGCAACTGGAAGTTTAAAAGTTCCACAAATTTTAAGGGGAATTGATATTGCTTTAAATAATCAGAATTTTAATCCTGGAGATAATGTAAGCATTAAACCAACTTTGGTTGATCAGGTTGCTCAACCAATTGCAGATTCTTCATTTGTTTTAATTGAAGATAGCAGTGGAAATAAGGTTTATGAACAAGTTATCTCTTCTGGAGAAACTGGACTATTTGAGATTCCTACTGATTTTTCTAGTGGGCATTATTCAATCAAAGTTTCAAGTGGGGATAAAAAAGTAAATAAGAATTTTTTTGTTAATGAAATGGCAAAAATATTTTTTGAAATAAGAAATGATACTTTATTTGTTAAAAATATTGGCAATATTCGATATAGCAAGGAAATAAAAGTTGATATTAATGGAAAACCTTTTATCAAACAGATTGATTTAGAGGTTGGTGAACAGAAAGAGCTTTACTTATATGGTGAAGATGGAATTTATAATGTAAGTGCTAGTGATGGAAACAGTTCAATTAACAAAGATAATGTGTTATTAACAGGACATGCTATTGATGTAAAAGATTTTAGAAATGTTGGATTGAATCTTTTTTCAAATCCTCTTCTTTGGATATTTTTAATTTTAATTGTGGTTGTTGCAATTGCAATTATAACCAATAAAGTTGTTAAGAAAAGGTCTGTTGCAAGACCTAGAGATTATTATGGAAAGCCAGCTCATTTAAAACTTGATGGTGTTATGAAAAAAGAGCAGAAAGAAGAAAAACCTCAGCCAAATGTTCGAGTTCTTAAGCAAAATCCATTTATTCCTGTTGTTGCTCCTACGATTGCAATTCAAGGACTTGTAACAAAGGGCCATAGAAATAATGCTGTTGTAATTGCCCTGAAAATAAAAAATAAAATAAATCCTTTTGCAAAGGAATTTGTTCAAAAAGCTGTTAATAGTGTTTATACTAGAAAAGGAGCTGTTTATGAAAGCGGGGAATATGTTATTGCAATATTTAGTCCATTATCTACAAAATCTTTTAAAAATGAAGTTGATGCATCAAAGGTTGCAGAGAGCATATGTAATTCTCTTCTTGACTATAATAAAAAGTTTAAAGAACCTATTGAATTTGGAATTGGGGTTAATTCTGGAGATATAATCAATGAAATAAAAGATGGGAAGTTATTGTTTACTGCTCTTGGAAGTACTTTGCTATTTTCTAAGAAGCTTGCTGAATTGTCCAAGGATGATGTTTTATTGTCTGAAAGTGTTTATCATAAGGAAATGTCTGAAATAAAAGCAGATAGAAAATCTTTTGGTGAAGTGGTTGCATTTAAAGTTAAAAAAATAGTTGATTATGAAAAAAATAAAAAGTTTATTGATGATTTTTTAAAAAGGGCTGAGAAAGATAGTAGTGGAGTCAAGTATGTTAAGAGTGATGGTTATTTGAGCAGAAACAGGGTTGGAAGCGGTGTTCCTGGTGCAAGCAGCTTGATAAGGGATAGTGGTAAAGTTTCTGAAAATTCTAATTCTGGAAGTTCTGGAAATGTAAACCATAGTCCGAGAACTTCTTCTGATACAGACTATGTTGATTTTAGATAATTCATAACGTATTATTAATGTTGTAAAACAATGAGTATTGAGTTTAGCAATTAGTTAATATTCACTTATACCTACCTTAGCTAAAAAGAATATATTTTCTAATTTTGTTCAATTATCCAGAAAATAGAACAATTCTTTCTAATTCTTCTTTGTATTCTGGTAAAAGAACTTTTCTTGCTTCTTTTCCAAATTTAAAAAACATGGTATTTGCAAATTCTAGTCTTCCGATTCTTAGTCCAATCTCTCCTAAATGGGTTTTTTCTCCTTCTATACAAGTTTCTTTCACTCTTTTAAAAATCTCTTCAGAACACAAATTTGCCATATAAATTTGTACACAAGGATATGTAACTCTCCATAGCAAATCTGCAATTCTCATAATTCTTCCACTATCAGTTGTTGGAAGTTTTCTTGTATCATGGTCTCCAATTATATCTGCAATTTCAAAATGATATTTTTCATCAGGATAGCCTATTTTTTGAAAAATTCTTCCAGAAACAATTATACCTCTGTTTTGATGAGGTCTTCTGTTAACTTCACTATCTAATGATTTCAGATTCTCTTTATTTGCTTCTACTAATCTTTTCCAAGCATCAGGGTCAGTTCCATACCATCCAGTATCATGCCCAAGTACTGCAGGAACAACAATTTCTCTTATTCCCGGAAGATAATCCAGAAGTCTTATTCCAATAAGAGTAGATATTTCACCATGTCCAGGATCATTTCTACAATCTTGATAAGGAACAAATGCCTCAAGTAATTTTAATTCTCTTGGTCTTAATACACCTAATCTCTTTATATTAGCACCTTTTCTTGCTTCATCTCCTAAAATCCAGGTTAGATAGTCAATTGGAGTATATTTATCTGTGCTAAATGTTTTCATTGTAAAACCTATTTTAAGATATTTTTAAAGATTTCGTATTTTTATTATACAGCTTAAATAAAATATTTAGGTACGCATGAAAGTATATCCTTTAGGATATAATTTTTTACACTAATATCATATTTTTTAGAGGTTAATTATATTTATGTCCGGAATCCAATTAATTCTTTCAGTCTCTCCGAACAGAGATATTGAAGATTAATTCTTAACTATAAAATTAATAGAAAAATAGAAAATCCCCAGATTCGTCTGGGGATTTATGTCTT
>JAGVWZ010000023.1 GCA_018304045.1 Candidatus Pacearchaeota archaeon
TAGTTATGTGCACTTTTTATAATACAGGTATTTAATTCTCGAAATAGATAAGTTTTATAATCTTATCCTTAGTTAAATTATTGAGAGGTTGTTATGTTTAAAAAAAAGATTGGAAAAAAAGGGGCAGAGGGATTGCTCGAAACAATTGTTTTTCTTATTTTAAATATGATTTTTTTTGTTATTATGATGCTTTTTGCCTATAATTCTGGAACTCAATCTTTTATCTATGAACAGGCTTATGCAAAACAAATAGCTCTTCTGATTGATAATGCAAAACCAGATATGGTTGTGATGGTGGATATTAATGAATTAATTCCAATTGCCCTTAAGAAGAATCGGGCTATTGAAAAAGTTTTTGTTGTCGATGAAAAAACCAATGAAATAAAAGTTAGTTTAAATCCTACTGGAGGATATTCCTATAAATATTTTTCAGATAATTCTGTTAAGTTTGAAATTAAAGAGGGTAATTTGTTGATAACTATTGGAAAAAAAGGAGTTGATAATGAAAAATTGTAAAATATTGTTAGCTATAGGAAATAACATTAATTTTCGGATATTTACCAGGTTATTTCCTAATAAGCAAATAACTATATTATGTCCGGTTATTGAAGTTATTTGCTATAATGTAAAACAAATAGGAGGAGATTAATATGAATAAAATTATAGAGTTTAATAATAAAAATATTAGAACAAAATGGGGGAAAAAGGGTGGAGAAAAAATTTTATCACTGTGGTGGTTTTTTATTTTAGCTATTATTGGGGGATTTATTGTAATGGGAGTTATAATATATTATTCTGCTGAGACAAATATTAATCCCATAGAATCTTCTATAATTGTAGATAAGCTTGCAGATTGTCTTATTATCAATGGTAAATTAAATGAAAATTCTTTAAATTATGATTTTGATATTTTTAAAGAATGTAATTTTGATAAAAAAATGTTTGGTGTGGGAAGTTCTTTTTATTTTAATATTTCTATTTATAATGATACTAGTTTAGTTATGGAATTTTTAAATGGAACATATTTTGAACCTGACTGTAATATTGGCAAGAAAATATCAACAAAATATTTTCCCTCATGCACAAAAGAAGTCTATTTTGTAACCTATAATAATAGTGAGTTTGTTGCCCATATTTCCGGAGGTGTTAATCAAATTGGAAGCAAGGTTTCTTTGGGTTAATATGATATTCAATAAAAAATCACAGGTTGCAAGCACATTGACTTGGTTTACTTCAACATTAATTATATTTTTTATAATGGTTTTGTTCTTAAGTGCTTGTGTTTTTGATTCTCAAGCAAAGAAAGTTTCTTCTGGCTGGGATGATGTTAAACTTGAGGGGTTTAATGGAAATCTGAGAAGTCAAAGAGTTTTGTCAAATCTTTTAAATACAAATTTTGAATTAGATGGTAAGAATAAGACTCTAAATGAGTGGTTGGTTCTTGACTTGTATAATATGGATCCTGGAACAAAGGCGGTTTTGCGAGAGAAAATAAGAGAAGAAGTTAAAAAAGTTGCAGAAATTAATGGTGGGAAAATTTGTTATATTTTTCAAGCAGTCTCAGGTATTGAAAAAGATCTAGCTGAAATTTTAAAAGAAACTGATCCTAGGGGAAGTGGTTATGTTGCAAGTTTTATTGAAAAAAGCTCAATTCAATTTGGAAGTTATGATACTGATTATGTTGATCCAAGGGGATTAAGTTTTATTGGAGAAGTTGAAAATAAATTATTAAATAGAGCTACAAGTATTGTTTTACCAAGAGATACTAGAGTAAATGTTTTTGGTTTTGATGAAGGGTATTATCAAAAAGTCATAGTTAAATTTTATATTGGAGAGTGTTAAATATGGTATTGTTATCTGTGATTGGACAAGGATGGGGGAGTAAAAATAAAATGATAGCAAATAGAGATAATAAATTAAATAAACTAATGAATAAAAAAGCAGGGCCAATTGACATAACTGTGTTGGTTTTTATAGCTCTTGCATTGTCAATTGGAACTTTACTTATTTTTTATTTACATGGAGGATATGTTAGTTCTAAGATTCAAGATTCTAGATTTTTAGATGGGGCATATATTAAAGAGAATTTAATGAATTCATATATAGATAGAATTATGGATAAATCAGTTGTGAATGTTGATAAGAATAATCCTATCCCTGGTTTTATTAATAATTTTCAAAATGAGTTGTTCAAATATAAGACAAATGGAACCTATGTTTTAGCTGAACTTTTTCAATTAGAGAGTCAGATTAAAGAAGAGAATGTTCAATTTATTGATGGAAGGATTGTTTTTTCAGTTACTATTAATATTATTTCTGAGTATGGGGATAAGTTTGATGTTAACTATGTTTATAGTAGGAAATTTTTTAAAGTAATCTAAATTTTTATTAAAAATTTGTTTGAAAAGGTTTTTAAAGTCTGGATGAGTTTAATTAAAATGAAAAAGAGAGTTAATAAAAAGGCGCAGACTTGGAGTTTTATTATTGGCGGACTTCTTGCTATTGCAATTTTAGTAATGGGCATTTATCTTATTTCTTCTGGTAAATTTGGAGATTGGTTCACTAGCGGAAAGACAAATGTTGCAGCTATTGCATTTAATTGCAATGCTAAATGCAATACAGGTCCTGCTTCTGTAAAAGAATATTGTATTGATACAAATGATGTTATTTTTGAAAAAGGTTGGAAATCTGAGAAATATACTTGTAAACAACTGGAAGCTATTCCTAATTCAGGAGTTACTCAATGTGATAAATTTGATTGTAATATTGAACCTGCTACTTGTGATGTACTGAAGGTTTTCTGTGTTGGAACTGAAAAATGTACTGTTGCTTGGATGGACGAAACTACTAAAAAAGCTGCTGCTGCTGACAAGGTAAAATACAAAGAAGTAAGTGATTTTACTAGCAGAGTTACTGATGTTGCTGATAAAAATGCAGCTGTAGTTGCAAAAACTCCTTTCTGTGTGAAGACTGTTGAAATTTAATTCTACTGTTTATTTTATTAATTGTTAATATTGTTAGTGATAATTTATTTTAAATGCTCTCTGGCACGCATTTTTAAGAGTTATTTATCTTGAACAGTTAGTAGTTATGGGGAATTAATTAAAACCTATAGAGATTTATTGAGGTATTGAGGTGGAAGTAATAAAACTTCTTGTGAGCTATGTGTAATTTAATCCCTGAAGAGAAGTTTTATAAATTAAAATTAATTGTTATTTGTGATTAAAATGGATTATGGAATACCTGAAAGAAGAAAGAATAGAAATGATAAAAGAGCTAAAAGCAGATTTAATAGATATAAGAAAGGTGGGGCACTTAGGGTTCAAAAGGTTGAAGATAAAGGGAAGAAAAACTAATTATTCATAATAAGGTTTATAAGATTGTTTGTTCTTTATAGAAATGAGGTGAAATATGAAAAAAAAAGTATTGCTACAGATTCTATATTATATTGCATGGGCGATTGGACTTTTTGCAGCAGCAGTTTTAATCTATGGTATTATTAAATCTTTAAGACTATGATGTTTAATGTTGAATTATTAAATTGGTTAAGTAATTTTGTTAATGCACTTATTTTTGCATATCTTTTTATTAACATAGTGAACACTAAATGTTTTAGTCCGTCTCAAATGAGCTTATCTTTGGTAGGTTTGTTGTCTTCAATATTTGTTCAAATAATTGCAATGACTTTAAATAATGTAAAAGGAGAAAAATGATTTATAATTTATTAAGCAATGAAAATTTATTCTTAATTGTATTGGGGTTTATTTGGATATTGGGAGCTGTTTTGCAGGATTTGAGGAGAAGAGAAGTTGATAATGTGTGGAATTTTTCATTGATATTCTTTGCTCTTGCCTATAGGGCTAGCATAAGCATATACACTAATGATTATTGGTTTTTTATTAATGGTTGTTTAGGGTTTGCAATATTTTTGATTTTAGGTAATTTGTTTTATTATCTAAGGGTCTTTGCAGGAGGAGATGCAAAATTAATGATAGCCCTTGGAGCTATTATGCCGTTTAGTTATAATTGGATAACTAATTTTAAAATATTTGGATTGTTCATATTATTGTTTTTAATGACTGGAAGTGCCTATGTTTTGATTTGGTCTATTGTTCTTGTTTTTAAAAACTGGAAGAAATTTAAAAAAGAATATAAAAAGCAGTTTAAGATTTTTAGAAAGTTATTTTTTATTGTTCTTTTGTTTTTTATATTTTGGATTGTTTTAGGAATTATTTTGAAAAGTATTTTTCTTGGCATGATTGGCTTTGTTGTGATATTATTTCCAATTATGTTTATTTTTGCTAAGAGTGTTGAAGAGAGCTGCATGATTAGAGCACTTAGTCCTGATAAGGTTACTGAAGGAGATTGGTTGTATAGAGATGTTCTTGTTAAGGGGAAAAAGATAAAGGCTGATTGGGATGGTGTTTCAAAAAGAGAGTTATTATTAATAAGAAAGAGATCTAATAAAAAAATTCTTATAAAAGAAGGGATTCCATTCACACCTGGATTTTTATTTGGATTTTTTGTTTTAGTTTATTTGTTCTGGAAATTTGGGTGGTGGTTTTAGAGATTATTATTAATGTATGAATTGTTAGTGTTAAAATTATTTTAAATCTTCATAAATTCAGATTTTTAAGAATTAGTTCAGCTAATGGTAATTGGGGTGTCAATATAAATAATATGATTAAGGAATTCTAAAACCTATTTTAGGAAGTTTAGAAAAATCATCTTTTTCTTTTTCTGAATTGGATTTTGTTGTATCTTTGGTTTTAGTTTCTTTTCTTTTTTTTCTTGGTTTTGATGCAAGTTTTTTTTGCAGTTGTTTTAATTCTTCTTCTGTTGCCTGGGTTTTTTTAAGGGGAATGTCTTTATAGATTGGAATTATATTTATTAGTGCATGGCCCATGAAACTTGATGTTTCTATTTTGAGGTCTTCTGGTTTTAATTTCTTTTTTATTCTTTTTGCTAATTTTTGGGCAATTGAAAGTGATGATTTGGGAAGTTTTTCAATTTTTACATGTTCAATTGGAAGAATAATTGAATGGCCTTTGGATAGTGGATTAATCTCTAGGATTGCTATTGATTTTTTATTTTCTGATAGTTTATATGAGGGAATTTTATTTTTTATTATTTGGCAAAAAATACATTCAGAAGGTTTTCCATTTTTTTCTGCTTCTTCTGGTGCTTCTTGTTCTAAACCTTTTTCAGAGATTTGAATTTTATTTTTTTTAAGAAATTCATCTAATTGTTGATGATTCAAACTTTTTATATATTCTTTAATAGACTCTTTGTTCTCATTTGGCAGTTTTTCAACTTGTTCTAATAATTGTCTTTTAATTTCTTCTGCTTCTTCTGGTAGAAATGCCATGGATTATATAGTAAGAAAGAGGTTATAAATATTATTGAGTGGTTTATCCTATCGCCCTACGATAGTCAATAATCTCTGCTGAAGAAATATTATGCATGGATTGAATCTTTCCCATTAGTTCATCACTGTCTTCTGAATCGTCCCAAGAGAATTGAGCAATTACTGCTGTAAGGCCAAAGGCAATAGGTTCTCTTTCGAATTTTATGCTTTTGCTTCCTGCTTCTGTTAGAATTTCATTTGTTTTTCTTTCTATTTTTTCTAAATCTGCACTTGGAGAATCGGGCATTATTTTTACTCTTATTAATGCGAATGCCATGAGTATTCTTTGGAAATTTGATTTATAAAGGTTTTTGTTGAGCTATGTTATTCTTAATATTGTTTAAAAGACAATTATATTTATAAAAAAGATAAATCTTTTTTTATTATGGGATTTGAAAATGGAACTTGGTATATATTGAGAAAAAATGGAGAGGTAATTTGTTCAAGTAATGATTGGGATAGTGTTAATTCTTTGGTTCCGAGATAGATTAAGTATCATGAAGGTAATATATATTCTTATTCTCGTTTAAGAGTTGAGAATGAAAATGCAGAACTAATTCATGGGGAAGAAATTGGAAGAGCTCATGTTGATGGAGATATAATAGAATGTGGAAAAATTACTCGCGCAGTTATTCCTATATCTGATTTGGAATTGTTGTTGAAAGGATTTGATGCTCCTAAACAACCACAATCCTTATAAAATAAAGATTTTATAGATTTTAATGGGTGAAAAAAGTGGATGAAAATTATCAATCGCTTGTTGGATTTATTTCAGAGAAGTCAGGACTTCCTGCTGCGGAAATTGAAAGGAAGATAGAAGCTAAGCAGGCAAAGTTATCTGGACTTATCAGCAAGACTGGTGCTGCACAGATAATTGCAGCTGAATTAAATATTAGTTTTGATAAGCAGGTGATTAAAATAAATCAGATATCTCCTGGAATGAGGAAAATCAATTTACATGGTAAAATAATAAGTCTTTTTCCAGTTAGAGGATATAATAAAAATGGAAGGAGTGGGAGAATTGGAAGTTTTGTTTTAGCTGATGAAACAAGTAATGTTAGGGTTGTTCTTTGGGATGAAAATCATATTGAATTGATTTCAAAAGGAGAACTTTTTCAAGAATGTTTTGTTGAAATAATTAATGCTACTTTAAGAAATGGGGAAATACATTTAACTTCATTTTCAGAGATAAAACCTTCTGATAAAATTATTGTTGAAGTTGTCACTAAGAAACCTTTAGTCAGTAAGAATATTGGAAGTTTTAATGTTAATGATAATGTTTCTACAAGAGCGTTTATTGTCCAGATGTTTGAACCTAAATTTTTTTATGTTTGTCCTGGATGTAAGAAAAAAGCAAGTGAAAGCGGAGAGTGTTTAGAACATGGAAAAATAGTCCCTGAAAAAAGAGCTTTACTTAATTTTGTTATTGATGATGGCACTGGTTCAATTAGGAGCATTTTATTTGCAGAGCAACTTGAAAAAATAATGACTAAAGAAGAATTAGGAACTCCTGAATTATTTTCAATGAAAAAACAGGATTTATTGGGAAAAGAGATGGTTCTGATTGGACAAGTAAAAAAGAATAATGTTTATAATAATGAGGAATTTGTTGTTTCTGGAATGGAGGAAATTAATTTGGATAGGTTGATTGAGGAACTGGAAAAATAAAGAGATTGTATAAATCAAGATGCTTTTTAAAACACATTTTGCATTGAGTATTTTTTTTATTTTATTGATGTTTGTTTTTGTTGATAATAAAATTGGTTTTATTATATTTGCTTTGATTGGTTTTGTTATTCCTGATATGGATAGTAAGTATTCTAAATTTGGGAGGAATATTTTTTTTAGGCCACTTCAATTTTTTTTAAAACACCGTGGCTTTTTTCATAGTTTAACATTTGGTTTTTTAATGGCTGTGGTTTTAGGAATATTTTTTCCAATTGCAAGTCTTGGTTTTTTTATTGGATTTTCTTCCCATATTATTGGGGATAGTTTTACTATTGAAGGAATTGCACCTTTTTGGCCATTAAAAAAGAGAAGTTATGGATTTATTGAAACAGGTTCTTTTTTTGAGAGCATTGTTTTTTATTCATTAGTTTTTATTGATACTCTATTATTGATTCTATTGCTGTTTTTTTAATCATAGAGACCTTTTCTTTGCCATTCTCTCATTATTTTTCTGTCAAAGCCTTTTAGATAACTAAGAATCATCATTTCTTTAGAATCTAATTGCTCGGATAAAATAGCAAATTCATCTTTATCATATTGTTGATATAGTTTTTGTCTTTTCATTTTATTTTTTATCTCCTTTCAGTTATTAATCATCTTAAGAAATAGGCTTATAAAGCAAGTATGAAGAAGTAATATGTAGTAAAAATTCATAAGGCTTATAAATCGGTTTTTTATGGTTATTACTATGGAATGGACTTTGGTTTTTGGAAGGTTTTATGGCATTGATTCTTTTGTTGAATTATTAACTGTAATTGTATGTTTTGTAATTTCTTTTTATAGTATTAGGGTTTATAAACTAATAAAAGATAAAAATTATAAATTTTTTTCAATAGCCTTTTTATTATTGGGAATTTCTTTTTTATTTAAGATTTTTTCAAATATAACTTTTTTTAATAAATTTCAGGTTCATGAAGCAAATTTTGTTCTGACAATTATTTCACATTTTAGATTTGTTGAATTGATTAATTTTTTTAGTTTTACTTTTTATAAGATTTTTCATATTATTGGATTTCTTTTATTGTTTTTGACATTGACTAAAAATGAGGATAAGGAAAAAACATGGTTATTCATTTATCTAAGTGTTATAGTTGTATTATTTAGTATTTATTTTAATTTTGTATTTCACCTTACATTGGTATTCATACTTATTTATTTGGCATTATATTTTTATGAAAATTATAGAAAAAGGGAAAATATAAACTCATTTTTAGTATTCATTTCATTTTTGATAATATTAACAAGCCATTTATTCTTTATATTTTCTGATGTAAGTAATCTGTTTTATTTTACTGGAGAGGTCTTCCTTTTGATCGGATTTCTTTGCCTTTTGACAAATCAAGTAAAACTAAAGAGGGAAACTAAGGTTTTGAGAAGGAATAAATAATTTTATAGTTATGATACAATGAAAGCTAAAAGAACCAAATTAGAAATAATAAGGGATATGTTAAATATACTACAGAGAAACAGAAAGGTTAAGATAACTCATTTAATTTACAAAGCTAATCTTTCTAATAATAGTATAAAACCTTATTTAGATGATTTGCTGAAAAATGGATTGGTTGAGCAATATGCTGAAGATGATCAGAAGCTTTTTAGAATAACTATGAAGGGAAATGAATTTTTAATGGAGTTCAGTAAGATAAAAGTGTTTAGTGAGAGTTTTGGATTGTAATTCTAGTAGATAATATTGTTAGTTATTGTAAGATAATGAGGGTTGTGTTTAAGATTTATTGTTAATGTATGGTGTTTATGTATTTTAGATTATTTTTTTGGTAATTAATGAATTTGATATGAATTATATAAATATTTATTAAGTATCTATTGTTTTATTATTTATGAGGATTGTAAGTGATTCAAGACTTGAAAGGTTCTTAAGAGGAGTTTCTATAAAATCAATCTCAATCTTGGGATATACCTTAATCTATGGGCAAGTTGATAGGCAATTAAGAAAAGCTGAAGATGAGAAAAGAGCTAGGGAAAATTCTGAAGGTTATGCAGAAGTTATGCAGTATGGTCGCTTTTATCATCCCACATGATATGCAAGATTTGCAAGGCAACATTAGATTATAATTTATTCTATTTATTTTGAATATATATAACTCATTTGGGTAATACTTATAAAGAAACAGAGGATATTTTTAATATGTTCGGAAGAAAAAAGTCAGGTATTGTGGTAAGAACTTTTGCTAGTGCTGGAAGGTATCAGCATGATACAAGGTTTTTTGGAGAAATTCAGGATGTTCCTGAAGAAGTTGTTGATATGTTAAAAAGAGCTAATGAGAGATTATATGAACATATGCCTGAAGGATCAGAGGGGTTAGTCTCTAGAATTGAATATAGACCTAAATAGTAAAAGAGTTATAAAATAATATGGCGAAAAAAAAAGATGAAGAAAAAAAGGAAGAAGTAAAATTAGGGGATCTTCCTGGAATTGGACCTGCTGCTGTTGAAAAATTAGAAGCAGCTGGAATTTTTGATATTATGGGTATTGCGGTTTTAGGCCCTAAGGAACTTTCTGAAATGGCTGGACTTGGGGAAGCTGTTGCTAGAAAAGTTATTCAGGCTGCTAGAAAATTAATGGATTTGGGATTTCAAGATGGGCTTGAATTTGCTGAAAAAAGAGAGGAAGTTCTTCATATTACTACTGGAAGTAAAGAATTAGATAATCTTTTGGGAGGAAGGGGTGTTGAAACAAAAGCAATTACAGAAGCATTTGGAAGTTTTGGAAGTGGTAAAACACAACTAGGACTTTCACTTGCTGTAAATTGCCAATTGCCAATTGAAAAAGGTGGTGCAGAGGGAAAAGCTGTTTATATTGATACAGAAGGAACTTTTCGTCCTGAAAGAATAAGACAGATTGCTGAGGCAAAAGGTGCTAATCCTGAAAGTGTTTTAAAAAATATCTTGGTTGCAAGGGCATTTAATTCAGACCATCAAATACTTTTGATTGATAAGGTAGGTGAATTGATTAAAAATGGAGAACCAATAAGAATTGTTATTGTTGATAGTTTAACTGCACATTTTAGAGCAGAGTTTGCAGGAAGAGGAATGCTTGCAGACAGGCAACAAAAATTGAATAAATACTTGCACAATCTAATGAAAATAGCTGAACAATTTAATTTAGCAATTTATGTTACAAATCAGGTTATGGCAAATCCTGCTATGATGTTTGGAGATCCTACAACTGCAATTGGGGGGAATATAGTTGGGCACGCTTGCCTTACAGGAGATAGTCTTATTCAAATTTCAGATGGAAGAATCAAAGAAATTAAAAATATGAAACAGGATAAAGTAATTGCTGGAAATTTTAAAGATTTAAATTTTCAAGGGGCTGAATCTGATTTGGTTTTTGTTAATCCTAATGTTGATAAAATATATAATATTCAAACAACTGGGAAGATAAAATGTTCTAGCCTTCATAGATTTTTTAAGATAGATAATTTTTCATTTGTTGAAAAAGAGGCTAAGGATTTGAGGGAAGAGGATTTTATTCTTCAGGTTGGAAAAATAGATATTGAAGGAGAAGAGCAGAAATTACCTTTTTTAAAATTAAAACAGATAGGAAAAATTTCTAAAGAAACTTCTGAAAAAATTCAAGAAAAATTTAAAGAAGGAGGGGTTTGTCGCGAGGAGATATGTAAAAAAATAGGGATTACTCAAAGGCAGCTTAGAAGAGTTATAAATCAGCATTATCCTACTAGTTTTCAGAGTTTGACTAATTTAGGTAATTCACTTGGATTGCAACTTGAATTAATTCCATTTTATAGTTATAAACATAGAGATTTGATTATTCCATCTGTGATGGGTTTGGAACTTTCTCAAATAATTGGTTATTTTTTAGGGGATGGGAATTTTGAAGAAAGAGGGATAAGATTTAGGGATGCTAGGCTTGAAGTTCTTGAGAATTATAATTCTTTATTTAAAAAAATATTTAATATAAATGGAAAAATAAGCAAGATGAAAAATAAAAATTGTTATACTTTAAGCATTAACTCTAAAGAAATTTCTGAATTTTTTAAATTAGTGATAGGAGATATTTTTAATTATATTGGGAAGAGTAAAAATAAAGTTGTTGGGGGATTTATCAGAGGATTTGTTGATGCAGAGGGGCATATTGATAAAAAAAGACCAAAGATTACAATTGCTCAAAAAGAAAAGAAAATACTTCAGTATTTGCAATTATTTTTGCTTAGGTTTGGGATAAGGAGTTTTTTGAGATTTGATGTTGGAAAAAAGAAAATATCAAATCTTTCTATAAGAGATAGAGATGTTAGGAGTTATTTGCAGATAGGATTTAGTGCTTTAGATAAACAAATGCAACTTTTAAAGTGGAATGATTATTGTAAAACTACTTATAGTAAAGAGATGATGCCAATTAAAAGACAAGATGTTTGGAGATTATTGAAAGAAGCAGGGTTAAAACCTTCTAAAATTATCAAAAGCAGAGGGGAAGACTATAGATGGATTAATAGAGCTGAGCTTGAAAATGCATTAAATGCTTTGATGAATATTAATATTAGTGATAGGCAGATAAAACAAAAAATAGAATTTATTTTTAGATTATTAAAATCAGATTTTAATTTTGAAAAAATAAGGAAAATTAGTGTTTCTGAAAATATTGATAAAGAATTATTTTATGATTTTTCTGTTCCTAAAAATGAGAATTATATTGCCAATGGTTTTGTTGTTCATAATTCGACATTTCGTATGTATATTAGAAGGGGAAAGAAAAGTTCAAGGGTTGCAAAATTAATAGATAGTCCTAATCTTCCAGATAATGAATGTATATTTTTTGTTGGTGCTGGTGGAGTAATTGATATGGAGGAATAATATTAATTAATTTATATGGGATATTTTTGTTAATGTCAGAAATCTTTTATGGATTTCTGAGCACTATTGAGAATTAAAAATTCTCAAGGCTTTAGTGTGTGGTGGTACATTGTTTTTTTGATGTTAATATTTTATTTAATTTCACAGGTTTAATTCTTAGGTTTAATTCTTAGGTTTTTAATGTTAAGAATATATTTCTTGTTAGATAATGTTGAGAGAAAATAAAAAATTAATAATTTTTTATAAGGAAATTTTCGTTTTTTTTTAAAATTAGCATGGGAAAGATTTAAATATATGTTTTTAATGTATATTTTAGAAAAGATGGTGAAAAAAAGTATATTATTTTTTGTATTGGCATTAGTTTTAGTTTTAAGTTTAGTTTTTGTTATTGTAGATGCTTTATCTTCTGATTCAACAACTTCTACAGAATGGACAATGTTTGGAAGATATAATAATAGAACAAATTGGGATGGAGTTGCATTTACAAGAATTACAGGATTAAATATGGTTAATTATACCCCCGGAGGAAATATTACCCATACCCCTATTGTTTCAAATGGTTATATATATGTTAATAGTAAAGATGGAAAATTATTTCAATTAAATGCTACAAATATCACCCAACATATTAAAAATTATACTATTGCAGATGCAACTATTAATAATATTAGTCTTTCTACTCCTGTTATAGCAAGTGGTTATGTTTATATCGGAAGTTGGAGTAATTCTACTTTATATCAATTAAATGCTTCAAATATAAGTCAGCAGATTGCAAATTTTACTGCAGGCAATATTACTTCTACTCCTGTTGTAGCAAATGGTTATGTTTATATTTCAAATTCTAGCATAGGTAATTTTTCAAATAATTTATATCAATTAAATGCTTCAAACATAAGTCTGCATATTGCAAATCGTACGATTGATTCTAATATTTCTGCTCCTGTTGTAGCAAATGGTTATGTTTATATTTCTACTTTAAATAATGTAATTCAATTAAATGCTTCAAATGTTTCTTTAACTCTTATTGGAAATTATACTCCTGGAGGAGTTTATGCAAGTGATAATTTTGCTGTAGCAAATGATTATGTTTATGTTGGACGTCAAGATGGCAAGTTATATCAATTAAATGCTTCAAATGTTTCTTTAAGTATTGCAAATTATACTATAGGCTTAGGCAATACTACTTCTTTTCCTGCTGTAGCAAATGGTTATGTTTATGTTGGAAGCAGTGATAAAAAAGTATATCAATTAAATGCTTCAAATATTTCTTTAAATATTGCAAATTTTACTACTGGAGGTAATATTACTTCTTCTCCTGTTGTAGCAAATGGGTTTGTTTATGTTGGAAGCCAAGATAACAAATTATATCAATTAAATGCTTCAAATATTTCTTTGAATATTGCAAATTATACTACTGGTGGAAAAATTAATAATTCTGCTCCTGCTGTAGCAAATGGCTATGTTTATGTTGGAAGCAGTGATGGCAAGTTATATCAATTAAATGCAAATAATATTTCTATGAGTGATGATTTTGTTGCACCAAATATGACTTTTGCAAGTCCTGTTAATGGAAGCACTTATACAACATCTTCTGTTGTTGTGAGTATTACAAATTCTTCAGATGCTGTTTATGTTTGGTGGTATAATGAAAGTGCTAATTTAACTTATAGCGGTGCAGTTACATTAAGTTTATCAAATGGAGCGCATACTTTTATTGCTTATGCAAATGATTCTTCTGGAAATGTAAATTCTTCCTCTTATACTTTTTTTATAAATGTTTCTGCTGCTGCTGATTCTTCTTCAGGTGGAGGCTCTAGTGCTGTAACTTCTTTCTGGTCATTAACACATGTATCTGATGAAAGTAGTTTTAAGAATGGATTTACAAAAGAATTAAAAGCAAAAGAAAGAATTAAGGTTCTTGTTGATAAACAAGAACATTTTGTTGGAATTATTTCTATTGCAGGAAATTCAGCTGTTATTAATGTTTCATCAACTCCTCAGCAAGCTACTTTGAATATTGGTGAAGAAAAGAAATTTGATGTTAATAATGATGGATATTATGATATTTTAGTTGGTTTAGTTACTATTGGTTCTAAGGATGGAGTGAATAAAGCAAGTATAACTGTGAAGAGCATTTATGAAAAAGTATCTGCTGTTGTTACTCCTGTAACAAAAGATAATGAACTAGATACACCTATTACTGATGATTCGGTAGATAAATCTTCAAGTAAAAATTGGTTAATATGGTTGATAATACTTGTAGTTGTTGTTATAATAATTGTTGTAATTGTTCTTGTTTCTAATGGGAAGTTTGGAAGAAATAATAAATATTTTGTTTTTAAAAGATAATTAGTTTTATTAATTAATGTAAAGTTGGGATGAGGCATTATATATGTTAATAGTTTTATTAAATCTTGTAAGCTTGATTTTTTATTAAATGTTGATTTTTATTAGCTAATGTAAGATAATTAGTTAGGAGGAATTGTTTGTTATTGATGTCTGAAATTGAAAACCTCTTCTTTTAAGACTTTAGAAATTCTAAAAGAATTTCTAACAGTGCTCCAAAATCCTTGGAGGATTTTAGACAAGAGGTAGTTTACTTACTTATTTTCGGAGCACAAGAAAATCTTTTAGATTTTCTGTGCAGAAAATTCCCATGAAAGAATTTTCTAGCATCCAAACAAACAATCCACACTTGTGATATTTATTATTACTTCAAGTGGGATTGTTTGAACAAGTGCCTGTCACAAACCCCCACTTTTAAGTGGAGGTGGCACATTGTTTTTCTGATATTAATGAAGATGATTTTTTTTTGTGTTTATTAATTTTTATTAGCTAATGTAAAACAGAGATGAGAGATTACAATATATTTATTGTTGATTTTGTTTTTTATAAGGATATTTTCGTTTTTTTTTTAAAATTAGCATGGGAAAGATTTAAATATATGTTTTTAATGTATATTTTAGAAAAGATGGTGAAAAAAAGTATATTATTTTTTGTATTTACACTTTTTGTAATTAGTGGAATATATTTTGTTAGTGTAGCTGCTCCTTGTAATCAATTAAAAGCAAATTATAGTGGTTGTGCTGCAAGAAGTGATTGTTTTTGGCAAAATAATAGTGGTACTTTGCAATATCCTTCTTGTGATGTTAATTCTACGAATTTTAATTTAACTGACACAATTATGTGCATTCCATATTTTAATTCTACTTATCCAGGAGGATGCTCTATTTTTAGATTTAATTATACAAATAACAATATTTCAAATGCTGGTTGTTGTGAAATGAAATCTGGAAGTGGGGGGGGTGGAAGTGGCTTAAGAGACTGTTATTCTTTTGATAGAAATGAAACAGGATGTACAAATTCTTATAATCTTACTGGTGCTGCTTGTTCTTGGAAAGCAAATAATCAAAATCAAAATTCTTGGTGTAGTAATAATGTGGGTTGTTGTGTTAGACAGAGTTGTATGGATTATGGGGGAACTCAAAATTCTACTAATAATTGCAGTATTGTTTTAGGAGGGGTTTGTTCATTTAAAAATATCACTCAGAATACTTATTGTCCAAATCCAAATGGTTGTTGTGAACCTAAATCTTGCGGAGAACAGATTACTCAACCAAAATGTGATCAACTTTCTCAATTAGGAATGTCTTGTTATTGGAATTCTACTGATTGTTTAGTTCGTCCTTGTAATATGAATAATGATAGTCAGTCTTGCTTAAATAGTGGCATGTGTTTTTGGAATTCTACTGGTTCATCCTGTGTTTCTAATACTGGTTCTGGAGGGGGAGGTGGAGGAGGATTTATGTTTGCTTCAGAGGCAAAATGTTGGTTTGCTGATAATCAAAGAAATTCTTGTTTAAATGTTACAGGATGTGTTTATTGTTCTAGTGCTGCTGCTCAAATTAATAATGCAAGTTCTGCTTGTTATAATGCTGCTGTTGGAAATTGTAAGGGACATGAATCAAGAACAACTAATCTTAATTTGTCTTCTAATTTAACAGTTAATATTATTGATATTAATACTAGTTCAATGACATGTTCTAATATTTTATCTAAACAGATTTGCAATTGTGGACCTCTTCCTAATTGTAAGTGGAGTAATACTACTGATGGTGCTGATTATGGAAATTATTGTACTTTAGGTACATTAACTATGTCTGAAAAAGCTACTTTATGTTCTCCACCTGGAGGGGTTACTTATTGTGAACATCCTAATGCAAAAAATAATGAAACTTTATGTAATTTATTAGCTAGTAATTATATGATGCCTTGCAAATGGGATAATGTTTCTACTCCTAATAGAAATTGCACATTTAATTCAAATGCTGCATTTGGAAGTAGTTCTGGTGGAACAGGTGGAAGTAGTTCTAATGATTTTAATAGGATTTCAAATAGTGTTTCTTGCATTGCAGGTGGAGGAAATTGGAGAACTGAAAATTATTTAGATAGTGATTTAAGTTTTAAATCTGATTCTTGGTGTGAAAAAAAGGCAATGTTTGATTTTTCATCTGGAGGTGGAAATTCTGGAACTGGAAATTGCGATAGTGATTGCTGGGCTTGTAATTTTAATTCAACAGGGGGGGCTTGGGGTGGAAATGTGACTTGGGCAAGAAATAATTGTACTGGAAGTAGAAAAGGTGTTTGTGTATTTAAAGAAGATTCAAATGCACCTAATAGATTGGGCTGGTGTGATTATCCTAAAGAAATGAATTTTGGAGGAGAAGGTTCAAAAGATTGTGCTACTGATTGCAAGACTTGTGAATTAATAGGAAATACAAGCCAGAGTGTTTCTGCTTGTCAGGCTAGTGCTGCTGGATGTAATTGGGTTAATGATACAAGTGCTACAAATGGTAAGGGAGGATATTGCATTAGTTCTAGCAAGGGAAGTTGTTCTAGTAATTGTTTTAATTGTTTTGACCAGAATTCTTGTTCTAATTCTAGTTTTCATACTTCTTTAAATTGTTCTTGGGATTCTAATTCTAAATTCTGCAAACCTCAAGGATTTGTAGGAGAAATTTGTTTTAATGGAGTTGATGATGATAATGATAATAAAATGGATTGTGGAGATAATGATTGTTCCTATGATAATTTTTGTGGTGGTGGAAGTATTGGTAGTGGAAGTATAAGCAGTGATTGCAAGAGAAAAATCACTCAAGGAATTTGTAATCAAACTATTTCTCCTAATGGAAAGAATTGTACTTGGATAAGTCCTAGTTTTGGAGGACAAGCTTATTGTGATTATCCTGGAAGTGATTGCTGGATGTTTGATAATAATATTACTGCTTGCAATGTGAATAAAAGTTGTATTTATAGAAATACAACTGGAGGATATCCAATGGGTTCTGATGGAGTGAGCATTCCTAGTAAGGCTTTCTCTGGTTTTTGTGATATAAACATGACAAGGGCAAATATTTGTTATAATGCTAGTAATAAATTCAGTTCTGTTAATTGCAGTTTAGCTAGTGAATGTGTTTGGATAAATGATACTTATAATTCTAATGGTGGAAGATGTGAATTCAGTCCTTTTGCATTGTGTGGAAGTGCAATGAATAGTTCTGATTGTAATGGTGGAAATGTTAGTGGAGTAAATAGGAGCACTATTTGTGCTTGGACAACTAGTAGTTATTCTAATACAGGAGGATTTTGTGGGCCTAAATGTATGAGTTTAGCTATTGGAAGTTGCACTGGATTTTGTGCTAATAAAACTAATATTTGTGAACCTGAAATGTTTGGGGGAATGGAATCTGGTGGAATGGGTGCAGGGGGGATTGGAGGAGGATTTGGATGCCATATGTATGATGGAAATCAGACTTCTTGTATTCAACAAAATGTGAGTTGTTCTTGGAATGCTTTTTCTCAAAATGCTTCTCAAGGTATTTGCCAACCAAAGGGAGAGCAAGCAATGATGAGTGGAATGGATATGGGAGCTCCTCCTAAAGTATTAGGAAGTGATACAAATGATACAAATCCTTCTGAAATAGACATTGCAGAATATGGAATTAAGGATAGTAGTAGTGCATTTGGATTTGGAATTATTGTAAGAAATATAACTAATGCAAGTGTTTGCAAAGGATATTATGTTGGTGGAATGGGTGGAGGATTTGGAAGCCAGCCTGTTCTTGGAATTGGAAATTCTACAACTAAGTTTTATTTGTTTTTAGATACTAATAAAAATTTAAGTGGAGGTTGCAATGCAACTACTGCTCCTGGAACAAATATTACTGGATTTGAATTTTTAATTAAGTATGTTGTTAGTTTAAGTAATCAAACTGTTCTTGAACAAAAATCTTTTATGAGATGTGTTAGTGGAGAATGGGTATTAACAAATGTTCCTTTAACAAGCAATAGGCAAATGATGTGCGGAATGAGCATCCCTAGTTTTGGAGGAGGATTTTCAAAACTTGGAGGAGTTATGATTTTAGTTGATAAAGAACAATTAAAGTCTTTTTCAGAATATAATTCTACTGTTTCAATGAGAGTTTTTGCTTCAAGTGCAAATTCAAGTGGAAATGAATTAAGTCCTTCTGATTCTGTTAATCCTGGATATTATACTCCTGGAAGTGCTGACTTTAAATTTGTAGATTGCAGTAATCCTGATACAAAAGATGCTAAATGCAAGAATTTCCAGCAATTTGGATTTAATATTTTTGAAGATTGCAAGAATGGCAAGGATGATGATGGGGATGGACTTGTTGATTGTGCTGATGGAAAATGTAAATTTACACCTGTTTGTTCTGGAGGGGCAGGAACTGCATTTAATTTCACAGCTGATGCAAATGACAATACAGCACCAACTATTAGTTTTTCACAGGTAGATGTATTACCTGATGCTGCTTTTATTAAGTTTGACAGTGATGAACCTGCTAATGGAACTGTTGATTTTTATTATAATGATTCTACTTGTGGTTTACTGAATAATACTTTTAATGATACTGGTGACCCTTTAATTACTTATGATAATTTCAAACCTTTCCATAAGGTTGATTTAGATATTAATTCTTTAGGATACAATTTAGTTAATGGAACTGTTTATTATTATAAGACAGGTGTTTGTGATCCTAGTTCAAATTGTGCAACTTCTTCTTGCTTGAATTTTACAACAAGCAATGATGGTTATAAGAATTTTATATTTAAAATGAGTCTTCCTACTGGATATACTGTGAATATAACTGGGAGTGGAATTAATTATAATGGAAATTTTACAACAAATATTGGGGGAACAATTTATCCTATTGGAGTAAAAACAAATGCCTCTGTTTCAAGAAATATTAATATTACTGTTAATTGTGGAACACAGTCTTTGACTTTTGTTGGAGCAGATATATTAAAACCAAAAAGCATTGATATGACAAATGCCTTTGTTTGCAATACTACTGCAAATACTCTTGGAATGAACTCAACTTCTAAATCCTGGAATCAATTAGTTGGGGATATTGGAATGGGTGGACAATCAGATTATATTAAATTAACCTATCCTATTACTTATAATTCTTCAAATGTTATTAAGTGGTGTGATGATGAACTTACAAACTGTACAACTGTGACTGATTATGCAAATTGTGCAAGTGGTGGAAGTGGAAAGACTAATTGCAAGATTCCAACTTCTCTTGGATTCTCTGCCTATCAAATAACAGTTGCAAGTGCAGGAACTACTACAACTACTTCTCCTGGAGGATCTACTGGCGGAGTTTTAGGAAGTATTACAATGACTTATATCGTTAATAATAATGATTTTAAGAATGGATATACTAAGCAAATATTAAAAGGAGATAAGTTTAAATTAAATGTTTCTGGAAGTAATCATTATGTTGCTTTAGATAAGATTAGTAGTTCTGGTGTTTCTATTAATGTTACTTCAACTCTTCAGCAGGCTACAATTAACATTGGAAATGAGGAAAAGTTTGATGTTACTGAAGATGGTTATTATGATATTAGTGTTAAAGTTAATTCAGTTGATACTAGTGGAAATATTTCTAAGGCAAGTTTAACTGTCAAGAGCATTAATGAAAAAATATCTGCTACTGCACCTGTAACTGGAAATGTTGTTTCTAATGGAACTGCTGCTTCAAATGTAGATAATTCTGCGGGTTTTAAAGCAGAAAGCAAAATGTTTTGGATTTTGATATTAGCTGTTATTATTATTATAGTGGTAGTTATAGTAATTGTTATTTTCTTTAGAAAAGGTAAAAGTTCTAATAATAAATATGTTGTTTATAAAAGGGGATAATCTTTTATAATTAATTGTTATTTGAATAATTTTGTTAGTTAATGTAAAATAATAGGTTAAATCTGCAATTTAGGAAGAGTTATATTATTAGCTAATGTAATATGATTAGTTAGATTTATAATTTAGTCGAATTTATTATTAGCTAATGTAAGATGAAGTATATATGTTCATTAAAATCTTGTACAATAAGTTATTTGGAATAATTTATATTAATATGTTCTAATTCAGATGAATTTATAAAAGAGATTTGATTTTTTAAATTATGGGAAAAAATATGAGGGAGAACTGGCTAATTGGTGATTTACATATACATTCTAAGTATTCTAGGGCATGTAGTAAGGATTTGAATATTGAAAATCTTGTTAAATGGGCTAGAATAAAGGGAGTTGATTTACTAGGAACAGGGGATTTTACACATCCTAAATGGTTGGAGGAGATTAAATCAAAGTTAAAAGAGGAAAATGGAATTTATTGGTATGAAGACTCTAGGAGCAGGTTTCCATTTATTTTAAGTTCTGAAATATCTCTTATTTATACTAAGAATGGAAAGGGTAGAAGAGTTCATCTTGTTTATCTTGCGCCTTCTGTAGGGGTTGTGGAGAAGATTAATGCCTGGTTGGATAGCAAGGGGAGAAGAGACTATGATGGAAGACCTATCTTTGGAATTAGCTGTAGGGACTTTGCAGCTAAAATGGAGGAAATTGATGAGCGGATTGAAGTGATACCCGCACATTGTTTACTTCCAGATAGTTTTATTCATCTTGATAGGGAGATTAAAAAGATAAAAGATATCAAAGAGGGAGATTTGGTCTTTACACATAATAATCAATTTAAAAGAGTTAAAGAGGTTTTGACTAGGGATTATAAAGGTAAAATTTATAGGATAAGGCCCTGGTATTTTTCAGATGGATTAAAGACAACGCCAGAACATCCTTTTTATGTTATTAAAAGTTATAAGAATTGTAAATCTACAAAAGGGCTATGCAAACCGCTTTGTTCAGTTAATAAAACTTGTAAAAAAAAGTATTATTTGAATTATAAACTTGAATGGATTATTGCAGAGAAGATTGAGAAAGGAGATTTTTTAGTTTATCCAAGATTTAATGGGGAAGAGGATTTTGATTCATTGGATATTACTAAATTCGTTAAAAATTATAAATTGTTTAATAGAGACTTTGTTTTACCAAAGAATTCTAGAAATAATAGAAATTATGTTAATAGGACTATAAAAGTAAATAGTGATTTTTGTAAATTACTTGGTTATTTTCTTTCAGAAGGGTATGTAAGTGGTAAAGGGGCAATTGGGTTTAGTTTTCATAAAAAAGAAAAAGAATATATTGAAGAGGTCATAAAAATAATTTATGATATTTTTGGAGTTAGTGAATATAAAATAGATTCTAGAAGAGAAAATCAGGCAGATATAATCTTTTTTTCAGGTATTTTAAATGAATTTTTTTCTAATTTTTATTGTGAAAATGTAAAAAGGGCTTGGAGCAAGTCTCTTCCAAATGAGTTTTTATATTTAAAAAAAGATAAGATTGCCGAAATTTTAAGATGCTGGTGGAGAGGTGATTTGGGATATAGTGTTTCTAGGCAATTAATCAATCAAATGAAGCTGATTTGTATCAAATTGGGAATAATTCCTTCAATACTCATTCATAAATCTGAAGATTATAATCGGCGGGGAAAACATTTTGTTGATGGAAGAGAGATAATATCTGAAAGGGATTTATATCAAATATCAAATCTATCTTTTTTTGAAGAAGATTATTGTATGTTAAATGAAAAATGTTTTAAAAGAAATATAAATAAAATAAATAGAAAACATGGGTGGATTGATAAAAATTATATTTATCTTCCGGTTAGAAAGATAGAAATTGAAGATTATTCTGGAGAAGTTTACAATCTTGAGGTTGAAGGAGATAATTCTTATGTTTCGGAGTTTGCCTGCGTTCATAATTGCTGGACACCACATTTTGGAGTTTTTGGAAGTGGAAGTGGATTTGATAGTTTGAAAGAAGCATTTGAAGATAAAACTCATTTGATTCATGCAATTGAAACTGGAATAAGTGCTGACCCTGAGATGTGTTGGAAAATAAACTACAATATTTTTGAAGAAAGATAAATTAACATATGATGAGATTATTCGACAGATTCGTGAGAAGGATTTTTTTGGAACAATTGAAGCTGATCCTTGCTATGGCAAGTATCATTTAGATGGCCATAGGAATTGTAATTTTTCATGCAGTGGTGAAGAAACAAAGAGATTGAATGGAATTTGTCCTGTTTGTGGAAAGAGCTTGACAATTGGGGTTGAATATAGGGTTTTTGAATTGGAAAAAAAAGGAGTTGCTGAACATAAAAATAAAAAATTTTATTATAAATTATTGCCTTTGCATGAGATTTTATCATTGGGTATTGGAATTGGAGTTAATAGTAAGGGTTGTTGGAAAATTTATAATGAATTAATTGAAAAATTTCATGATGAGTATAATATATTACTTTTTGTTTCAAAAGAAGAACTTGCTAAGGTTTTGAATAATGAACTACTGCTTGAATTGATTATGCTTAATCGAGATGGGAAAATTCAAGTTAAACCAGGTTATGATGGTAAACCAGGTTATGATGGTGTTTATGGTAAAGCTATAATTGATGGGAAAGAAGTGGGCTTAGAAGATGAGGAGAAAATAGGTTCTGATTTGAATAAATCTGAAAAATCCAAAAAAGTAAGTTCATTATTAGCAAATAATGAAGAGTTTGCTGCTGAAGTAGTTAATATGGTTAAAAAATCTAGAGAATTGCAGAAGAAATTATTTTAGTTTTTTAATTTTTTTCAACAGAAAATTCACAATGTTCTTTTTTTGCATCATGCTCTATTTTATTTAGTGTTTGATTGATTTCATTATTTATTTTCTTTAAATCTTCCCCTCTTATGAACATGGAATACTTTCCTGCACCAAGGTAATTTACATTGCACATTGAGCCTTTGCAAGAATCTTGAATTATTTTTTTAATGGAATTTATT
>JAGVWZ010000038.1 GCA_018304045.1 Candidatus Pacearchaeota archaeon
ATCTTTAAAGGTTTATACAATAGAAGGCTCCGGTAGTTAAGTGGCTATAACACAACCCTGTCACGGTTGAGTCCCGAGTTCGATTCTCGGTCGGGGCGTCTTAGAAAATAAGACATTTTAAATATAGGCTTATTCTCTTATTTCTATGAAACAAGATATCTATGGACATGAACAGCGATATAAATCTTGTTCACAAATTGTTATCTGAAAATAGCTTTTGAAAATTCTTAGTTATATTTTTGTTTATTGTTTACTTAATTAAAAGACAGATTTATTTAGGTTGGAACTCTTTAGTTTTATGCAAGAAAATAAGAAAAGAGTGTCTTGGAATAAAGGAAAAAACAATTCCTTCTATGGAAAAAAACATACTAAAGAATCTTTAAATAAAATGAGCGAAGCTCATAAAGGAAAAACTCCATGGAATAAAGGAAAAAAAGGAATTTATTCTGAAGAAGTTCTTTTAAAAAATAGATTAGCTCACTTAGGAAAGCCAGCTCGGAATAAGGGAAAGAGGGGATTGCAAACTTCTTGGAATAAAGGAAAACATCCCCTAGAAGAATCAAGAAGACGTATGAGCGAATCACAAAAAAAGTTATGGCTAAATCCTGAACATAGAAAGCGCATGAGTCAATCTGCTAAAATTTCTATAAATGCTGGTAGATTCAGAAAGGGACATGAATTTCCAGAAGAGATCAAACAAAAGATAAGAGAGTATACTCTAAAGCAATATGAGTCTGGGAATTTTCCAAAACAAACAAACACAAAACCAGAAAGACAGATAAAAGAAGAAATTGTAAAAAGAGGTTACAAAGAGAAAATAGACTTTATTCATCAATACAAGTTTATGAATAAGTTCATGTGTGATTTTTGCTTCCCAAAACAAAAAATTATAATAGAATGTGACGGAGATTTTTGGCATGCGAATCCAAACGAATTTTCAAACAAAGAGAAACTTCACCCCCATCAAATAAAGAGTATCAGTAGAGATAAATCAAAAACAGCATATATCACAAAAATAGATCAAGGGTCATGGACTTTGCTTAGGTTTTGGGAGTCTGATATTGAGAAAGACGTTTCTAAATGTGTAGACAGGATTGAAGAGGTCATAAAAAAGAAAGGGGATGAATAATACAAAAATACTTAAGGATTGAGTTTATTAATATTAATAAATGAAACAAGAAATAAGCTTTTACAAGATAGTTATTTCTGGTTTATTTTTTTCAGGGACTTTGTCTTTCTTCTTTTTTTTATACTGGGGAACAGAATACTTAGATAGAAATTTTTACCTAATAATATTTGCTTTTGGGTTTATTATGTGGGTAGTTCTTATGTGGATTTTTTTAAAGATTAAAAAAGTAAAGTAAACAAATTTATATATTCATATACTTTTATATCAAAATGGTATGTTCAAAATGTCAGAGATATATGCCAAATAGAGAATATAATTATTCATCAAAAAACTATGGAAAAATTCTATGTAGAAAATGCCAAAAAGATTAAGAAAATTTAAAGAATAAACATGAAAAAAGATTAAGAAAATCTACTTCAGAAGCACAGAAAATTTATGAAATACTTTTAAAAAATAATTTTGATGCAAAATTAGAATTATGGGACGGACATAAACATATTAATATTGCAATTCCTGAATATAAAGTCAATATTGAAGTTGACGGCAAATATCATGAAAGGAAAAATCAAGCATTAATAGATTTGAAAAGAACTTATCATTCTTTTAAGAAAGGATATGTAACTTTAAGAATACCTAACCAACTTGTTCAAAAAGATACTATTTTTGAAACTGCTAGTTATATCATGAAATTTTTAAAGGAAAGTGAAACAAAATTAAATGAGGGTTTAAAATGACAGACTATACAGTTATAGGAGAAACAATAGGAAGTTTCTTAGCTTTGGTTATACCCTTTGCTGTTGGGTGGTGGCTTTATAGAAAATATTTGAAAGAGAAACATGAAGATAAAGAAGAACAAATAAACTGGGATTTGGAACATAAAAAAGATGAGTGAAAAAGGAAAATAGGCAAAGATACATTTTTAAGCCAAACTTTCCTTATTATAACATGGGTTGGTTAGATGTTGATTCTAAGAAAAAGGAGCAACATACACAAGTTATTGCTACAGGCAATATAAAGGATGTTGATAGAATACAACAAAGAGAAAGGAAAAGGAGATGGTTTATTTTTCTTGATATAATTTTAGTTGTTTGCACTTTAATAGGTATAGGATTTATTTACACTAAAGATTACTTAACTGGAGTAATATTTATTATAATAGGGTTAATTATTTTAGGGTATCTTATTCTTAGGAAAAGGAGAAAAAGATTTTCAAAACCTAGAAGACCTCAAAGAAATAGAAATTTTAGAGGGAATTCCAAGAACAGAAGGTCAAGAAGATAATTAAAATCTCTTTTCACAAATTCTAAGTAGTCCTAAACCTTTAAATAAAAAGATTAGTTTAATTGTATATGAAACAGGGGGTTGTTGAGTTATTAGCCTTAAGTGTATTTTTAGTTGTTCTTGTTAGTGGGGTTGTTAGTGCTGAAGTTCCAATATACATATTAAGCACTTCAAATCCACAAGTAACTTGTGAATCTAATATATGCAATATCCTATTTGATGCCCAAATTAGCATTATTTATACAAACTTTTCAATCAATGAATCAGGAATTAACCATTATAATTCTATATATGAAGAACATATAATTAAAAGTGGAAAAATTTATATAGGCAATGCGTATAAAATAAAACCTCTAAATTATACTCTTCAATTTTATAGTATATATGCTGATTTTGGAAATGAAACTTTAGTAGGAAACTACAATGCAAATGAAGCTATAATTGAGAATAATACTTTTATTAATGGACAGGAATTAAATCAGGCAGGAATTTTAAGCTTATATAATGAAGCTGGAGATGAATGGACATTTACAACTACTAGTTATCAAGTAGCAGTTAATGATACTTTAAATCCTGTAGCAGTAGAGATTTTTGGTGATGGAGGAAGAGTAGTTTATAGTCAAGATAACAGAATATCCTTATTAGAATCTTGGCAACAATCAGTTAATAATACTTTACAAACTATACAAACTACTCTAGCTTCAATACTAACAACCTTAACAGGACATACCTCAAGATTAACTAACTTAGAGAATCAGCAACCTCTAATACAAAATGGGACTATTCCTAACTATTTCAAATATCTAAGCTCTTCTGATAGGAAGAATATAGTTTGTGGATATGGAAAGGATAGCCACTTAACTAATGTTACTGATTTGGGTTTGAATTGTCTTATAACTTACAGGAACACTTCAAGAGGCGAATCTGCAAGTTGTAGGTGTAAACAAGTTTAATAAAAGCAAAATAAAATATGACATTATCACATAATACTAGTAGCAACAACTTAATATGGGGAAAGCTTTTAAAGTTTAAACACTAGGAATTAATATGGAAAATAGAGTAAAAATAACTTTTGATGATTCTATGAAAAAAGATATACTAAGGATTTTTGGTAAGGCTGTAAATGAACATGATATAATTGTAGAAGCAAATAATCCTTCTCAAAAAGTAAAAACAAAAGATAATGAAGAAATTACTTTAAAACAATTTGCAGGTATTAAGTATGGTTCTGAAATATTTGTGAAAAAAGATATAGTTTCTCTTCTAGACCTTGCAAAAGGAGAGTAAAATGTTACATAAAATTTTGGATTTCTTAAAATCTAAATTAAATTTACCCTCTTCCATAATATCTGTAAATATTATTAATATAAATTCTCACAATCAAAGTCCAAAAACTGATGAAGAAAAATTGTTTAAGTATAATGAGAAAGAAGGAAGTTTAGAGATTTATACTAAAGAATTTCCCGAAGATGTAAGAGAAGAATTTGATGAGATAATAAGAAATGACTGGCAAAACATTGATTTGGTATTAGAAAAATCTTCATACAACCTATTTGAAAAATTATGTCAATATCAAAAAGAAGATAAGGTTGATGATGAAATTATTCTTTCAGCCTTTAAAGAAATTGGAATACCAGAAACAGACTTGAAAATATTAGAATCAGCTTTATTCATTAGAAATTTGGCATTTAATCAAGGAGAGAATATTGAATCATGGAAACATGATTTACAGGTTAGGTTTGGAGAAAGAGCAAATAATATTGTTAATTTATGTTCAGCATATTATTTTGAAGGATTTTTAATACCTTTATATGATAATTCAAAAGAATTATTCTTTAAAATGTATGAAGATGTTGTGGGAAAATCCATGTTAGCTGTTTTTGTTCACTCTATTATGAGTCAGGAAAAGATAACAAAAAGTATAGTAGAAAAATTAGAAATATCAAAAAAGTATGGGATAAAATTTATTTATATTCATGGTATTGGTAAGATAAATATATCAAGAATAAAGACTTGCTTAGCCATCAATAAAGACTTCTTTGATTTTTTCGAAACACAAATCCATGAAGATGGAAATATTATAATTGTTGGATTGACATTAAAAAATTAATAAAAATTAGGAGATTATACTTTTATATTATCTCTTTTAGGGGTTTACTTTATCCTTTTCCTTGTAATATCCTATTCCCCGCACCACTCGGTCGGGGCGTAAGAGAGAATCGTTCAATGCCCGTAATCGTGGTATAAAAATAACCGATTTGACTTATTTAATATTAACTTTGGGTTCATTAATAATTTATTGTTTAATATTTATTATTGAAATTATAATAAAAAGGGATAGACCAATATCTAGATTAAGAGTCCCATATCTTTTATCTAAGGAAGAATTAATCTTGTCCAAATGTTCTTGTGATAAAGAAAGAACTTTTTTAAGCATAATAAGCCTATAAAAAGTAATCAATAAAAAAATCGTTCCTATAACCCACAAGTAAGAATATAATCTAAAAGATACCAATATTGTAGAAATACCGAAAAATATTGCAGCTATCCAAGCCATAGAATGATGATAATTTGCAACATATTGAGAAAATCTAAACTCAAGATGTGCCCTTCTTTCTAATAGAAACTTTAATTCAGTTTCAAGTGAGTTTTTATTTTCCTTCGCCACAAAATTTATATAGAAGTCTTACTTAACTATTTTACGCAAGGATTTTTTATTTCAAAAAGGATAATAAGTCATTCTATGCTCTTTTGTTACCTCAATTAATTCATAATCTTTTAATTCGTTTACAAATATATCTTTCAAGGTTTGTATTAATAAATCTAGCTCTTCTTTTCTTGTAACTTCAACTTCTAATTCCGTATCATGTTCTCCTATCGTTCTTATAAAAACAATTATATTTTTATTTAATTTAGATATATTTTCAATTTTTTTATATTTAGAGAGATTCATATTGTATAGTTTAAGAAAAATTAAATAATAGGAGTGTTTTAATTTGCCAAAATCAATTTTTGTCCCATAACCTGTGATTATATTTCTTTTTTTAAGGCTTTTTAACCTATATTTTATTGTATCAGCACTTACTTTTAATCTGCCAGCTAGCTCAACTAAAGATAATCTTGCCTCTTTATTCATTATTTTCAAAAGATTAATATCTAAATTATCAAGTTTCATTTCTAGTTCATCACCTTCACTATAGACTATTTCTTCGGTTTGTTTATTAGGAATAAGAAAAGATTTAGTATAGGTAAATGCCTTTTCAAGAACAACTACATTTCTATCAAGAATATAATCAATGTACTTCTTAAATAAATCATCAAATTTTTCACTAAATTCAGAGAGATTTTTTACATATATAGAAAATACCAAATCATATTTTCCTCTTAATGATGCAAGCCAATATATGTTATCTTGAGAAATTAAATTGTCTAATAAATTATTTTCTTTATCTTTTGTAAGGTTATGAAAACGTAAATATACTTTAATATGGATATATCCCAGCAATGAAGGATTTGTTTTAACAAAAAAATATTCAATTATTCCTAAATTTGTAAGTCTCTTTATCCTATTACCTACTACTTGTTTTGATAAACCAACTTTTTTTGCTATTTGTTTATTCGTTTGTCTACTATTTTTATCTAATTCATATAGTATTTTTTTATCTTTTAAGTCTATTTTAGTTTCCATAATTATTTATAAAATAGTACTTAATTTATAAATATTACGGTTTTGTAAATATTTTTAGTAAAAGCATTTATTAACACATTGTTTATTCCTTTCTTATGAAAAAATATATAGAGAAAGGTATAGAATGGTTAAACGAAAATCGTGTCGACCCAGATTTAGTAAATGCAATGGGTCCAGCAATTAAAGCTATGGGGGACATGGGAAGAATAAGGAAGATAAGAACAATTAGCCGAAGAGTTCCTTTAGAATTTAATCCTAATAGCATATGTAATACTAAAGGAGATACTTGCGGGGTAGACAGAATTTGCCAAAGTAAACTTCCTGGAGAAATTTCTTGGGGAAGACCATTTAGATTAAGGATTTATAATCCTATATATGAAAATCATGACAACATATTAAGAGAATACTCTAATGTCAGTACAGTTAAAACTAAATGTTATTATGATTAAGTATGAGAAATATAGAAACACTAGTAAGATACTACTTAATATCTTATTCCCCGCACCTCGCGGTCGGGGCGTTTACCCTCTACTTTACAAATATTAAATGTAAAGGGTAAGATTTATAAACTTGCTTTTTCTAATTAAG
>JAGVWZ010000035.1 GCA_018304045.1 Candidatus Pacearchaeota archaeon
AAAGGGCAATGAAGTATATAGAGAATCAAGAAATGCATCATAGTCCGGTTTCAATTTACTAAGGACGCCGTCCACTTTAGTGGACGGAGGATGTCACATCTTTAAGGAGAAAATTTAAAATGATAACATTAGATAAAAAAATACAAGATGGAATAAATGCCTTAACAAACGAAGAATTAGAATATGAAGGTAATTATGCATTTGGTCGGATTTTGTGTTATGGAATTGATGCTTTAGTTCATAATTATCTTTTAAGAGATATAAAAAGAAGAATCTTATCTTTAAATGAGCCTTTAGAGCGCATAGCTAAAGAATATTGCATTAGATGTGATACCAAGCACGGAACAGTATCTCTTCCAATACAATCAATACAAGATAAAAGAATATTCATCCCATATGCTAAGGGACAAAGTGTTTGGCTTTTTAGCCCGGATTATATGAATAATTTTCAGCATGATTATGAAGGAACAGAAAAAAGAAGAATGTTTGATAATGCAAATGAATTAACTAGAAGGAAATGGAAAGTCGAAGATTTAGGCAATCAAGAATTATTAGATAAAGGAATTCAATTTTCAGAAGACTTATGGAAAAATGTCAATAAAACATTTGAAAAATATCAGGCAGGAATACCAAGTAATCCCTTATTTCGTAAATTAGTAGATGCAATAGTTTTTTTAAGAAGTAATGATTATAGGGCATTAGATTGGGCTAAAAATAAATTTGATTATTTTCCTAAACAATCAAGAAAAATAACCCAATTAGGTAGAGAATTAATCAAATATTATGATGGAATAATCCATGGGTAAAGGTTTGATTTTTATATATTTTCTACGCTAATTAATTTTATATATAATTAGCTTTTATTGTATTATGGCTCTTGAAACTTGTTTTGAATCTGTTGAAGAGTATGCTGGATTTATTTCTCCTGAATTTAGGTTTAATCCTAAAAAAGGAATTAACTATGAAAATACTTTTTGTTCTGAAGGAAGAGGCCATATTTTCTATATTTTTCCAGTTATTTTAAGAAAAATGGTTGAAAATGATGTTAAAATTGTCTTAAGTTCTACTTATGGGCCTATGAAATCCATAGTAATTATCTAAATAGATAGTCTATTGTATATATTTCATTTTAGAAAAGATTTTTAAATGGGGAGTGTTATTGTTTTTCATAAATAAAAGGTGATAGATGGTTTACTAACTTGCCTGTTTATTTTTAAATTTAATATGGAGCTCAATTTGTTTGAAAGGAGGTTAGATAAATGTAAATGGTTTTAGATTTTGCAAAAGAGGCGATCAGTAATGTTGAATCTCACAGCATTAATTTTGATGATTTAAAAGCTGGTAAGGCAAATATCAAGGTTTTTGGAGTTGGTGGGGCTGGTTGCAATGCAATTACATGGCTTTTTAATAAGGGCATTAATGGAGCTACTATCTATGGTGCAAATACAGATGCACTACATCTTAGCATTACAAAGGCTGATGATAAAATCCTTATTGGTAAGGAATTAACAAGAGGTCTTGGTGCAGGTGGAAAAGCTGAAGTTGGTAGAGAAGCTGCTAAAGAATCTATGTCTGAATTAAAAAAATCCACTGCAAACGCTGATATGATTTTTATTATCGGTGGAGAAGGTGGTGGAACTGGAACAGGTGCTATGCCTGTGTTAGCTCAAGTATCTAAGGAAACAGGGGCTGTTGTTATTGGAGTTGTTACAATGCCTTTTGAATGCGAGAAAGCAAGAATTGATAAGGCAGAGTTTGGACTTCAGGAACTAAGAGATCATGTGGATACTGCTATTGTAATTGATAATAATAGGTTAGTTGATATTGCTGGACAATTACCAATACAACAGGCTTTTGCAGTTGCAAATGAGTTGATTAGTACAATGATCAAAGGAATTGTGGAAACAATAACTTTACCATCATTAATTAACTTAGACTATGCTGATGTAGCTTCAATAATGAAAAAAGGTGAAGTTGCAGTTATTGGTATAGGGGAATCAGACTCAAGCGATAGAGTTCATGAAGCTGTTAGGCAAGCTCTTACACATCCATTGTTAGACGTGGACTACAGAGGTGCAAATGGCGCATTAATTCATATTACTTGCGGACCTGATTTAAAACTGGAAGAGTTTAGTCAAATTGGAAAACTTGTTACTGAAAATATTGCTCCTGAAGCTCAGGTAATTATTGGTGCAAGAATCAATAAGGATTTTGAGGGAAGGGTAAGAGTAATAACTATTATGACTGGTGTTTCAAGTCCATATGTACTTGGAAAACAGAGAGTAAGAGAATATGAATACAACAAGCCTGTTAAGAATGAATTTGCTGATTTAGGAATTGATTCCTGGTAGGCCTCTTAAATATATAATATAATTTTTTTTATTTCTGTAAAAATGTAAGTTTTTACAGCGCCAAAAAACCAGAAATGGTTTTTTGAGCGTTTGCTTTTATTTTTTTGGCAGGGTTTGTTTTTTTGATTGTTAGTTAATGTAAAATAGGAATGAGTGAGCATATATTTATAGGGGAAGTTAGATTATTATTTATGGATATATTGATTTTATTTGAAAATGACTCGGTATAAAAGATTATATCTTAAAGGATATACTTTGTAACAAACTACCTTTAATATGATTATGTTTTACCGAGTTGCTTTGATTTAGTTTATTTCAGCAAGGATTTCAGGCAACTCATTTACACTATCATCTTCAGTAAAATGTCCTTTGTCTTTTTCTAATATTACTTTAGCATTTAACTTTTCTTTGAATATTTTTGAGTTTTCTTCTACAAAACTATAGGGTAAGTTTAGATATTTTTTGTTTAATTTTGTTAAAATCAATAGGAGTATTAATCCAGGGATTTGCTGTTGCTTTAGCTTCCTCACTTTCTAGGTTATCTAACTTAAACCAACCAGCTACAAAGACCACATTTCCTAATTTATTATTATAAGTTTCTTTTTCTAAAAATCTCATAATTGTTTGACATCCAATACTATGTCCAATAAAATAAGTTTCATTATCTAACTTACCAACAACCTTCTTTAAATGATTAACCCAATCATTTATTTTTGGTTCAGAAGTATTTGGCATTGCTGGAACTTCAACTTTAAATCCTTTCTTTTCTAATTCTCTTTTTAGCCAGGGATACCAATCATTTTTAGGAGTTCCATCCCACCTATGAACAATAAACGCTCTTTTCATTTTTAATAGTAGATTTAATATCCCTTTTCTTAATTTTATTATTCTTTTTAGAACATCTTTTGCTTCTTCCACTGAAATATCTTTAGCATAATAATTAATGCTATTTCTTATTTTTCTTAATTCATCAAATTCATCTCCTTTAATACTTTCATTTAAAATCTCTTTCAAAAAATAAGTATAACATTCGTGATTGTATATTTTATATCCATTTTTAATAGCTAAAGCTTCTAAAAGCTCTCTTAATGAATCGTACAAAAGAGAAATTTTTGAACTTGAAGTTACCTCACTTAATTCAAGCTTTTTCTCAGAATCAAATTTATTTTGACTTGTTTTTATAAGAGAAGCTATTAATTCTTTATCTTCTTTTACTTCTTTTGCAATCCTTTTTTTAATGCATTCATTAAAATCCATTATAATCTTAGCCTTCCTTCTAATATATATCCATTTATTATATTATTTGCAAGTTCTTTATTTTTCATATCTCCTACTGAACTAAAAAAGAATAATTGTATTTTTCTCTTTAGATTATCCTCAAAGTTTTTTATGTTCAATTCCTTTTTATGCCCTATAATGCAAATATCAATATCTGAGTCATTTTTTGTTTCTGCCTTTGAGAGAGAACCAAATAAGATTATTGCAGGGTTTGTAAGGTTCTTATTTAAAAAATGAACCAAATTATCTAACCTTAAATTCCAATAAATTCTAGATAAATCAACAAATATCTTATTATTTTTGTTTGCATAATAAAAAATATAATTCCTATCTTTTTCTATTAATAATAATCCCTCTTTGTTAAGTTCAAAAAGTATCTTTGATGCTGTTGGAGGAGAGATTTTCCTCAATCTGGAATACTCCCTCACATTAATCCTTCTATAACAATCTTCAAAAAAGGGCTTTAAACTGTTAATAATATTTAACATATGTTAATAATATTTAACATAGTTATATAAATCTTTCTATTGGCAAACTAATGTCATTTAGAAATCATATCCTTTTTGATATACTTTGTGTAAACTAATATATCATAAAGCATCCAAATAAAAAGAGCACTTTAAGATAGCTCGTTTTACACGAATTGTTTTATTTAATGAAATTTAATCATACCATAACCTCTACTATCTAAGAAAGGTCTGTCTTGTTTTATTCTTTGGTAAAATTGTTCCCATACATCTCTTCCTAAGAATTGGTCTTGTTCATATCTTCTTTCACATTGAGGAACATTAGCCACTAAGCCTGAAAATTCTCCATCTGTTAAAAACATAAGTCTTTGATGGGCATTTAAAACTTCTTGAGATAAAAATCCACCATAAACAACTGATTTTAAGTTTAATTCAGGCATGTGTGGTTTTGTTTTTCTAACTTCTTGGTAAGCAGAAGTTACTAAGAATTTTACTGTCATTCCACTTATCGTAGAAAGATTACTACCATCTCTATCAATAAACTCGCGAGCAGTATTTCCATCTACGTCCCATCTCGGATGAGCATGGTCAACACATTTATATAAAATATCTGCAAGATGTTCTACACAGAATTGTTTTACTTCTGGCATCCATTGAGCAGTTAAATTTTCTATAGCCATCTTTATTTTAATTATTAAAACAGACTTTAAATATATTACTTAAAGTTTTTCATCCTAGGTAAGTAATAAAAATATGGGCGATAAGAGGATCGAACTCCTGAATCCTCGGTGTAAACGAGGTAGTTTGAATTTTATGTATCAAACCTTTTGAATGGTTTGAGAAAAGGATTTCCCCAATTTTCAAAATAAATCCTTTTGGAGATTGATGGTTTTTTCTTTTGAATTGTTTTATCTATTTTTAATTGATAGGCTATTGGAAGAATTGCTTCTATTTCTATGTGTTCTGGAATCCTTAATAGGTTTTTTATTATCAAATCTGAATAAGCACCTATCCAACAACTTGCAAGTCCAAGTTCTGTTATGTATAAAAGCATGTTTTCAATTGCTGCACCTACATGTTGTTTTACATATTTTTTTGCTCTTTTATCATACATCACTTCTATGTTTTTTGATTCTGAGCAAATAATTATTAAATAAGGTGCATCTGCTATAAAATTTTGATTGCATGCTTCTGAAATCTTTGAGATTCTTTCTTTGTCCTGAACAATAAGATATTTTATTATTGGCAGATTTCCAGGACTTGGAGCTGAATTTGCAATTTCAATTAATTTAATTAAGATTTCAATGTTTGGTTTTTTATTAGAATATCTTCTTATTGATGCTCTTTTTTTTGCCAGGGTTTCAAAATCCATGGAAATAAAAGAATTATATAATATAAAAGAGTTGTGGTTAATGGTTGTTTTTGTTTTTAATCATATTTTTAAATGAGATTATTCATTTTTTTAATATGCTAGAAAATGTCGTTAAAAATGCTCCTGTTCATGATGTTAGAAGATTGAGTTTTTCAAGTCCTGAAGAGTTAAAAGAAATTTTTATAAAATTTCCTTTGGATAGAGAATTTGTTGATTGGATGGTTAGTAATGATTTTGTTCTATGGTATCGGCCTGATTGGGGGGTTGGTCTTGGACGTATTCTCCATGGATATATTACTGATGGTAAGAGAGTTATTGAAGTTGGAATGAATGGTAATGATTTTTTAGGTGGTGAAGTAGATTTGACTATTTTACATGAATTGATTCATGTTGCTATCCCGGATATTAGATTGGGTCTATGGTTTGGAAGAAAATATGAGGGAGTTATTGATGAGATTGCCCAAGGTTATTTACATAGAGATGGTTTTTTAGATTATATTAGGGAGTATATTCCTTCTAGACAGATTTGGTATTAAAATAAAAGCTATACTTTTATCTCCTTCTCATAATATTTTAGAATCTAAAATGAGATAAACGTCCCAAGAGCTCTGGAAATTATTTTTAAATTTCCAGGGACTCTAATTTCTTCATTGAAATTGAAGTGACTCATACCTTTTCCGAGGTCCTCGATTTTAATATAAAAAGAAACGTTCCCGGGAGGACTCGGACCTCCAACCCTGCGATTAACAGTCGCATGCTCTACCAAATTGAGCTACAGGAACTTGATATTAATTAGTTCTTCAGTTCCAAGGACTAACCAATTATTAAGTGTCACATAGTATCTTTTTAAAGTTTTTGGGATGACTACATACACTCTATATTTTGTTTCTAAACTCTTAATTTTACTCTTTAATTTAATTGCTTTATCAAATCCTCTCCATGCAGTACATTCAATTATTATTTTGTCATTTATTAAAAAATCTGGGAAAAAATATTTTCCCCCTATTTTAATTAAGGGTTCATATCTATATTTAATATTCATTGTTTTAAGAATATCTGCTACCTCTTTTTCTAGTTTATTTCTTACTTTTTCTTTATTTTTTGTTTCAAATTTATAATTGCTTATTTTTTTAAATCTTTCATATTGTAGAATATGATATTTTTCTGAATCTTGTTTCTTCATTTTCGAATGCCATTTTTTCAGATAAATTTTCCCCCCTTTTTGCTGGCATTGTTTTAATTGTTTTTCATAGGTTCCATTGGCTTTTTTAGTTTCAACACACTTTTTTCCACCTATTATTTGTTTCCAATTGTCTGGAAACCTTTTTAATATATCTTTTTTATCTAATTTGATTTCTAAATACTGTAAGATTTTATTCAAATTTTTTTCATTTATAAAATGCTTTTCCTGATAGTTTTCAAAAATTGTTGATCTAGGAATGTTTACTTTTAGAACTAATTTTCTTATGCTACCCGCTCTTTTTATTGCTAAGGAAATTATTTCTTGCAATTTTCCCTTTTTTAATTTTAAATACATAATAGAATGAAGTATAATTGGTATATAAATGTTGCTTCCCTATTGAACTAATAAGACAGTTATTCTTTCTTTTTTAATTCGTTTCTTATATCTTGATGGTATTCTGGATCTTCTCTTTTTTTCTTTGTTTCTTTTTCAAGTCTTGTGTAAACATTCCCTTGTTTTGAACCCTGTATGATTGATGTTACTGCTAGGATAGCTTCTTTTATTTGTTCTGCATCACCGATTATTCCTACTTGATTATTTTTTAATACAATGTGACATCCACTTAATTTTGTTAAGTTTCCTATTGTTCTTCCTTGAGTTCCTATGATTCTTCCTTTTACTCTTTCTAGATCATGTCTTTTTGTAA
>JAGVWZ010000024.1 GCA_018304045.1 Candidatus Pacearchaeota archaeon
AAAGACATAAATCCCCAGACGAATCTGGGGATTTTCTATTTTTCTATTAATTTTATAGTTAAGAATTAATCTTCAATATCTCTGTTCGGAGAGACTGAATAGGCTTTCACCAAAGCCGTTTAATTTTTACTCCAAAAACTCTATTCCTAAATCATTAGAAAATTCTGCTCTTTTGCTATCTTCACGGGATGAGAAGTTGCTTCCACTTATTTGAGGACTTTTAACTCCTGTTATTATTAACATTACTCTTATTGATTTCTCCATTTCAGGAGATAGTTGAGCTCCCCAAATCATTTTTGCATCTGGAGAAAGTTTTTCACCTACTGCTGAGATTATTAATCTTGCTTCATCAAGCGACATATCATTGCCACCAATAATATTAACTAAAGCTCCTGTTGAATTTGAAATATCCACATCAAGAAGAGGATTTGAGATTGCTTTTTCAACTGCTTCTTTTGCTCTATTTGCAGAATCTGCTTCACCCATTCCAATTAATGAAACTCCTCCATTAGACATTACTGCTTTTACATCTGCAAAATCCAAGTTAACTAAACCTGCTTTTGTTACAAGCTCTGTTGTTCCTTTTACTGCATTTGTTAAAATTTCATCTGCTACTTTAAATGCTGTTTGAAGTGGAAGTTCTGGTGCTATTTCCAACAGTTTATCATTTGGAATTACAATCAATGTGTCTACAACAGCTTCCATTCTTTCTAGACCATATTCTGCATTTTCAATTCTCTTTTTCCCTTCTATTGTAAATGGAAGTGTGACAACTCCTATTGTCAATGCTCCTTGTTTTTTTGCTAAACCAGCTATTACAGGTGCTGCACCTGTACCTGTTCCTCCACCTAAACCACAGGTAACAAAAACCATATCACAATTTGCAAGTCTTTTTCTTATTTCTTGCTCTGATTCATGGGCTGCTTCTTCTCCAATTTTTGGATTGCTTCCTGCACCTAATCCCATTGTTAGTTCTCTTCCAATTAATATTTTATAATCTGCATTTGAGTATAATAAATCCTGAGCATCTGTATTAACTGCTATAAATTCTCCGCCTTTGATTCCAATTTCTTTCATCCTAGAAATAGTATTTCCTCCTGCACCACCAACTCCAAAGACTTTTACCTTAGAATGTTGTTTTTTAAGAAGTTCTTCTAGTTCCCTGTCTATTTCAGCTAGTTCAGGGTCCTTAATAAAATCCATATTTTCAAATTCTCTTAGAGCCATGTTCCTCTTTTTATACTTCCTTTATGTCTTAAAATACTAGAATTGCTATATAAAGATTATTGTATTTTAACCATAGCTATTTGCGATAATCTTTAGTCCATTCAAAATTAAAAAAAACAATCAAAATTTTGAAGGTATAAAGATTATTATAATAATAACATATCTTTATAGTGTATTATAAGTGTAAAAATATGAAGAATTATTGTTGTTTTTCTTCTATTTTATCAGTTTTCTCTTCAATCTTTTCTGCTTTTTTCTTTTCAGCAGTTTCATCTATTTCAAAATCAAAATCTATAATTTCATGAAATTTCTTTTTGTAAATTTCAATTAAAAAATTAAGTTTCTTTTCTCCCAAGGGTTCTTTTGGATCAGGTTTTTTGTTCTTTAGAAGAACTTTTTTATCTTTTATTTCAAAGTCATATTTTTCTCTGAAGAAAAATTCTTGAAGAGCATTTATTTTTTCTTTTATGTCCTCTACTTTTCTTTTTATTTCAAATTCATAGGTTACTTCTTTTCCGGCTAGAGGATTGTTGAAATCAACAATCACTCTTCCGCCTGAAACAGAAAGAATTTTTGCAATGTAATTGTCCAATTGTATTGTCATTCCAGGGCTAGGATACATGTCTTTTTCAAGAAAGACTTTTATTGGCATTGTTTTAATCATAGATGGATTTCTTTTTCCAAATGCTTTTTCCTGACTAAGAACTAGAGTGTATTTCTTTTGTATTTCTTTTCCAGGAAGATATTCATCAAATCCTTTTATTATCATGTCATTTCCAATGCTTATTATTAGAGGTTTTACATCTGCATCTAGGCCTATTTTTTTTGCTTCTTCTTTGTTGGTTGTGTCAAATATCTGGTTATTTGCAATTCCATTAAATTCTATTTCAACAAAATCGTTTTTTTGAACTGTTTCCATTTTTAGGAATAGAAAGATAGGTTTAAAAATTTATGGAACATAAATTTTTAACTCGTTCTGTTCTTACGAACAGAAGATTTTTAAACATGATGGAAATGAGACTATAAAATGGCAAGTAAAACAATAGAAGACTATAGAAAAGAATTAAATTATCAAGAAAGATTTAATGTAATTATTGCAGAAGGCCTTAGCATGGCTGTTGATAGTCCTAAACATGGGTTATATGAAAGACTTGATGGATTTGTAAAAGGACTTGGAAAAAGTTTATTTTTACCTGGCAGAGATCTGGATTATGATTGTGGAAATGGTCAAATAAATTTAATGCTTCTTGAGCATATTATTGTTCCTTCTGCAGAAGTTGTTCTATGTTTTTCTCAACAGTATAGAATGGGTATTATTTCTGAGGTTAGATTTCCCCATGATCCTGCAGGGTTTATATTAAGAACTGCTAGAATTTTAGAAATACCTACAAAACATTTTGTTCCAGAGATAGTTCAAGCAGATACTGCATTTGATTTAACTCAATATTCTGATTTAGAAGATGGTTTTGAAAAAGCAAAAGAATTTTTAGAAAAATTCTATGGGCATAAATAATAATAAACTCGAGCAAACCTTTATAAATATACTTTTGATTAAAATTTTAAGAAGTATGAAAAGATGGCATATAAATTAATTAATGCTGCAGAAGCAAGACCTGGAGTTGCAATAATGGTTGACGGAGTTCCATGCATAACAAAGTCAAATGATATTTCAAAAACAGGAAAACATGGACATGCTAAATGCAGAATTGAAGCAATAAGTATTTTAGATGGAAAGAAAAAGGTTTTTGCATGTGGTGGACATGATAGACTTGACTGTCCTTTAATTGAGAAGAAAAGAGCACAATTATTATCTATTGCTGAAAATAAGGCAAGCATCATGGATATGGAAAGTTTTGAAACAACTGAAATTGCAATGCCTGCTGAAGATGAATTAAGAAATGAATTACATGAAGGTGATCAAGTGGAATATTGGACAATTGAAGGTGCAAGAATAATCAAGAGGAAAATCTAAGGAGGATAAAACAATATAAATAAATGAAATCAACAACTCAAAAACAAGCGAAAACCTTTGGTTCTCAAAAACCAAGGGTTTTTGGAAACTTCAACTTTCACAAGATTGAAGTTTTTTACAAACAATGTTTTTGAGATACAGACAATTGTTTTAGCAATTCTCTGTCTGATATTTCAAAGAAATTCAACATGGCAACAAAATTACCAGCAACACAGGCAAGATTGTTTAAAAATATGTTTGTATGTAAGAACTGCAAGGCAAAATTAAGAGCAGATCCTAGGAAAATATTAGAGGGAAAAGTAAGATGCAGAAAATGTCTTAAGAAAGCATTCAGACCTATTAGGAAGAAGTAATGATTCATAAGTTTTATAATCTTAAAGAGTGTATGATAAAATAATGGGATTTAATTTTTTTCAGTATTGGATATATGATGTTATTTTTCTAATAGCATTTTGTCTATTTGTTGGAATTTTTTTGTATAAAAGAAGAAAAAATCTCCAAAGAGATGGAATAATGTATTTATATAGGACAAAAGTTGGAATAAAATTTATTGATTATGTTGGAGAAAATTATCCAAAAACTTTGAGTGTTTTTGGATTTCTTTCTATTGTTTCTGGATATTTTTTAATGGTTATAATGATATTTATGCTTGGATTATTGGTTAAGACTTATTTGTTTAATCCAAGTCTTGTTAGGACAATAAAAATTGCTCCTTTGATGCCACTTATACCCTATGTCGATACTATTTTTAAGGTTAGTTTTCTACCTCCGTTTTATTTTACCTATTGGATTATTGCTATTGCTGTTATTGCTCTTTTTCATGAATTTAGCCATGGAATAATGGCTAAAAGATATGGTGTTAAAATAAAAACAACTGGTTTTGGATTTTTAGGTCCTTTTTTAGCTGCGTTTGTAGAACCTGATGAAAAAAAGATGCAAAAGAAAGGTAAATATCAACAACTATCAATACTTGCTGCAGGAACATTTGCTAATCTATTGCTTGCTATATTATTTTTTGTTCTTTTATCTGTATTTTTTGTTATAAGCTATGCTCCATCAGGAACTATTGTTGGAGGGTATATTGCAGAACCTGTTAAAATAAGTGCAATAAGTTCAATTGGGGGGATTGCATTTTCTAATTTAACTAAGCAAGATATTGCCTATGCTCTTGATAATAAGAATATTAGTGATGATATTTTGATTGATATAAGTGGTCATAAAGAACCTGCAACAAAAATAATTGTAGATAATAGGACGTACTATATGACTAAAGAATTATTGAAAGCACAATTGAATGTAACTAATCAACAGCTCATATTGTTTCCAAGCTTGCCTGCGATTGAATCTGGAATAAGAAGTGGAGAAATTATATTTGAAATAAACAATGAAAAAATAGGGGATATTAATGATTTGAGTAGAGTATTAAATAAAAGTAAGGTTGGAGAAGTATTAATAGTAAAAACAAGATATAATAATAGTATAAATGAATATGAATTAACACTTGGACAATATCCTGCTGTAAATGGAAAAGCTGTTGTTGGAATTGTTTTCTCACAGACAGATGATTCAAGATTAATGGTTAAAATAAGTAATTTTTTCAATTTCTTTAAAAAACCATCTACTTATTATTCTCCTAGATTTAATAATAATTTGATTATATTCATCTACAATCTAATATGGTGGTTGGCATTGATTAACCTAAGTGTTGCATTGATGAACATGTTGCCAGTTGGAATTTTTGATGGTGGAAGATTTTTCATGCTTAGTGTATGGGGAATAACAAAGAATGAAAAAGTTGCTGCATTTGCATTTAAAGTAACAACTTACTTGATATTATTTGCATTCTTTATGCTTATGGCTGGCTGGGCTTCTGCTATGTTTTTTAAATAAATTTATTGTTGGTAATGATAAAATTTCTATTGAGACTCGCATGCTCATCTCTTTTGATTTAATAATATTTATACTATACTCTAATCTTAGAAATGTGAATCTATGAACATTTAAAATAACTTTTTACATCATTAATAACATATAAAAACAAAGTCTAATTTTTAATAAACATGTTAAGCAAAAGATTAAAGGAAACTTTGAAAAAACAACACTATGGAATTGTTGGAAAACATTCATTGGTAGATGTTTGTGAATGGACTAAGAATTCCTTGCGTGGAAGAGGAGAATGTTATAAGCAGAAATTTTATGGAATAAAATCCCATAGGTGCTGTGAAGTAAGTCCTAGTGCATTTTGCCAGAATAAGTGCATTCATTGCTGGAGAGCAATTGAACTTTCTGAAAATAGAAAAATAAGTTTGAAGGAATGTGATAATCCTGGTGATTTAATTGATGGATTTGTTAAAGAGAGAAAGAAACTTTTAATTGGATTTAATGGAAATCCTAATACTGAGAAGAGTAAACTTAGGGAAGCATTTGAACCAGAACATTTTGCAATATCTTTGATTGGTGAACCTACTTTATATCCAAAACTAGGTGAAATGATAAAAGAACTTAGAAAAAGAAAAAAAACAAGTTTTATTGTTACAAATGGTTTGCAGCCAGAAGTATTAAAAAAATTAAGTAAACAGAAAGCTTTACCAACTCAATTATATGTTTCTATGAATGCTGGAAATAAAGAGCTTTATGATAAATGGCATAGAAGCTATGAAAAAAATGCATGGAAAAAATATAATAAAACTTTAAAATTATTAAGAAAATTAAAAACAAGAAAAGTGATTAGAATGACGATTGTAAAAGATTTGAATATGGCTAATAAAGATGCAAAAGAATTTGCAGTATTAATAAAAAAAGCTATGCCAGATTTCGTTGAAGTGAAAAGTTTTATGTCTGTTGGATATGCAAGGCAAAGAATGGGTTATGAAAAAATGCCTTCTTATAGAGAAATAAAAGATTTTGCAAAAGTTCTTGCAAAAGAAATTGGAAATAAGTATAAAGTTCTTAATGAACATGTTGGTTCAAGAATTGTTTTGATTGGAAAATCAAAATATAGAATGAAGATAAAAAAGAAAGAAATCTAAGTTTTTTCTTTTTCTTTAGTAAATTTTGTTTCTTTAAGAGCTATTCCAAAAAAAACAAATAGTATTCCTATTATATAAAATACCCAACCAAAAGTCATTAACCATAGAAAAAAATGAACTTGTCTACAATAGCCTTCTTTTCCCAATAGCTTTTGACCTGCACTTCCAATTTTAAGGTCTATTCCACCAATTTTAACTTCTGCATTACAAACAGCATCTGTAGTCTGCAGAACTTTAATTGATTTTGTCATTGATAATGACTGCATTATAAAAAATGTAAGAATAATAATAATTACTCCAATGACTATTAACACCACTTTTGCCATGGAATATTAATATTGAATAACTATATAAGTTTTTTCTTATAGGTTATCTTAATAATCTTTCAAAAACTCTCTTTGGAATTCTCTTTAGATGAATATCTAAAGTATATAATCCATTTAATTCTGCTATTGAAGCTATGAATGTTTTAGAATCTATTTCTGTTGTACCTATTACTCCAATTTCTGCCCTATCTTGTAAAGAAATAGGTCCAATAGAACCTGTATGTAATACTAACCTTTGCTCAAGAAGAGCATATTGACCATTTTCTCTTGCTTGAGGAAAAAATACTTCTGGAAGAAAATCTGGATTTTCTGATAAATACCTTACTAATGCATTTGCTGCGACTCCTACAAAACCTATTTTTGTTAAAGTTCTTCTATCGGTTTCAGGAACAATTCTTTTTACTAAATTAAGAGGAACACAATTATAGGTTCTCCAATCAAGTGTTTCTGGATTAATATCTCTATCTGTAGAAGAATATCTGTAGGACTTCACAACATTAGGTGAATCTGATTTTATCAAAGGCCTTATATTTAATGTTGCATAGGTTTTATCTTTATCCAGAAGAGAACCTCCATGACCCACAGAAGAATAGACTGCATTGCATGGAACAATAACTGGACTCTCGAGATTTATATCAAATAAACAATTTTCTTTCCAACCATTGGCAACAATAAAACCCTGGAGTTGCATTAAACCTGGTGCTATTATTTTTCCAAATCGAGAGTTTAAATGAACTTCATTTGGGTCTCCATGAAGTAGTGCAGCAAGTCTGCTATTTTCTGGTGTGAATAATGATGTCATGTAAATGGGGGATGTTGGTAATTTTTAAGGATTTGTGTGTTAAAATATGAAAATGATGATTATCAAGCTATTTTAGAATGTCTTGCTTCAAAACAAATTTAGCCAATGCCTTTTATTTCTTGTAATTCTTTTAGGCTGCACTCGAAAAGTTTGTCTAAACCATATTCAACAATAAGCCGATTGGACATGTCTATTACATTCTCCTCTTAACCGCACACTCTCTCCCAACTCTTTTCCTTCAACTCCTTTGAATTATATAATTCTTCTATCTCTAAAGATACATCTTTAATTGCTTTTTCATCTTCAACTTTTATTATTGTTTCATAGTGCGTTTTAAATGCACTATATGTGAAGTTTGCTGAACCTAGAAAGAGGATATTTTCATCTATGAGGAAGATTTTGGAATGAATTAGATTTGTGCTTTGAGGATTTATTCCTGACTTGCTATCAAATACTTTTAATCTGAATATTGATGTGTAATTGTAAGTTGATTCTTGGAGAAGATATTTTGAGAGAAATATAATTATTGTAAGTGTAAATAATGTTAATGGTATGTATAATGAAAAGACTGCCAGAGGAAGAGAGACTATAAAGATTATTAGAAAGATTAATGCTACTAAGGAGATTCTTTTTTTAAGTTGTTTTACTTTTTTATCTATGATAGGTTCTTTTTTTATTATGTCTGAAGGTTTGAAGTCAGACCAATTATTTGTTTCAAGATTATCGCAAGTAATCAAAGTTATTTGTACTCCTTTGTCATGAAGATGAATAAGCTCTTTTGTGTAATCTGGTGAAAGATAAGGACTTACTATCTTAACAGAGGTTTTAGCTTGTTTAATTGCATTTAAGATTTCAATGCCTTTTCCTCTGCCTAATTTTATTAGGGTGTTTTTGCTAGAGGTTTCCATGTTAGAGTTGTGTATTACTTAATGCTTCGGGCCCAAATTTTAGAAATCTTTCTCTGGGGCGGTTTTGCTTTGGAAAATCTAGGATTTTCATGATAATATATAATATTAAGATGCTACTGAATTATAAAAATATGACTGATTCCCATAGTTCTCGCTTGTGAGAACTAAATTATTTTGGATATTACTAGAATTCTCTTTTATTCTGTATATTCTTCTAACTTCTCTTGATTTTTATTATTTGTTATTTTCCAAGAAATATTTTCAACAACTCCTGGTTCTTTCATGCCTTTGCATTTATGAACATCGATGTTTGCTTCAATACAACCTCTACAGTCATTCATCAATGTTTTCTTGCATGTCGGGCATTTTGCTGTTGCTTTCATGCATCTGTGACATGTAATGAGTATTTTAAGCTATGCTATTAAGAAAAAGTTATATCTAGCATTTTACATAAAAACAATTCCGTCTTTTGTTAATGCAGTAAATCTTATTCCTGCAGGAAGATTAAGAATTGCTGAAATAAGAGCCATGTGCTCTTTGCCATTGCCAGAGGCAATTGAAAGTGCTGCTTCTGTACCTTTTATTTTTCCCTTTAATTTTCCAAGAATCTCTTCTTTTAGGTCAACAATTCCTGTTGATTTTACTTCAATGAATTCAAAATCTTTTTCTACATTGAATTTTCTTGCAAATTCATCTCCAATAATGATTATAGAATCCCAATCTCCCCTGTTAATTACACCTGCAACCTGTCCCCAGGTTCCTTCTCCTGCACCTAAAAAACAAATCAATTCCATTTTCTTTATTAAAATGATTGATTTGTTTATAAGGATTTATATTATTAAATATTTATCTTATATTGGCAATGTAGGGTGTTAAATAAACAGATAGATAGAATTAAAGCAAAAAGTTTATATATCAATTGATATATAGTACATTATGGAAAATGGAATAACTAATCTTCTTGCAAGAAGTCCAACTCTAGACACAGTTTTAATGGTAGAGAAAACTATTGAAGATTATAGCGGAGAATTTAATAGAACAGACTTATGGAAAAAGCTTCCAAAAAAAGTTATGTGGCAAACCTATCTTGTTGTCCTAGATTATTTACAAAGTATAAACAAAATAGGCATAAGTAAGGATGGATTTTTAGTATATATTTGGAGTCCAGATTTAGCAAAAAGATTTAGAAATAGAAAAAGATATTAAAATGAGAATCTTAAAGCCATCAGAGGTTGTTTTCGCAGAAGACCAAATTGAAAATGATTTTAATAAACTTAACAATAAGGAAGATATCAAAAAAGGTATTTTGAGAGCAATAGAAGATATAAAACAAAATGCTTTCTGTGGAATTCCAATACCAAAAAGACTTTTTCCAAAAGAGTATGTACAAAAATATCAAATAAATAACCTTTGGAAATATGATCTTCCTGATGGATGGAGATTAATTTATAGTCTTAAAACCCCAAGTAAGATTCAAATTCTAGCAATTATTCTTGAATGGTTTGACCATAAAGAATATGAAAGAAGATTTCATTATCATTGATAATTAGATTAGCTTTATATATTATTAATTATTGTTTTAGATATAAAGAAGAGACTAAATCATTAATGTTAATAATACAGATGAGTTAAGTATTAAGCTGGGAGATATATTCTTATGCTATTGCTGAACTAACTTATTTTACATTAGATAACAATAAAAAAGGAAATAAAACAAACTCAAAAATCAGCGAAAACCCTCGGTTTTATCAAGAAGATTTTTGAGATACAGACAATTGCTATGCAATTCTCTGTCTGTTCGTTTTCCTCTAAAAAAACAAACAACATGAAAGACATACCCCTTGCAGAGATTACGCTTAGAAAATATGAAAAACCATCTAATTTAGAGAAAAGAGAGTTGGTTAGAAAAATATGTTTGTCCTTGGGACTGCTTCAACTTGGAGATTCAAGAGATATTATTGTTGATATTTTAATGGTTTTAATTGAAGCTAACAAAACTAAGGAGAAATTAACCAGTGATGAGATTGGTAAAAAGGTTGAAGAATTAAGAAAAAACTATAGTCTTGATATGAAAGGACTTGCTGAATCTAATATAAGACGGCAGCTTAAGAGGCTGAGAGATTATATGATTGTGGATAAAACAGAAAATAAGTATTATCTGTCTGAACATTCTTCATTAAAAGAAATATTCATAGGAAGTATAGAGAAGTTTGTAATTCCTCAGATAATTGAGAGAATTAAAGAATATTTGCATGAGTTGGATAAATAAAATCAAAGAATTCTAGAAAATAAAGTGTTAAAAAGATAATAAAAAATTATAAAAATAAAAAAATAAAGGAAAAATCAGATTTTATAACTTTTTCTTTTTTGTTGCTTTTTTCTTCTTTGCTGTCATGTTATTTATTCCCCCTTTGTAAGAATATTCCTAAACTTTTTTAAGAACAATTAGTTAATTATAGTTAAAATTATATTTAAATGTTTTTATTACTCCAAATAAATGAAAAATTTACGACGATAAATTTTTGCCTTAAAAAAATATTTTTTAGAAATTTTGGAAAAAATATTCATTTTCTAGTAAATTTTGGAAAAAACTAGCATAGATGCCTTGATTTATTATAAGAAGTAGCAGATTATTTTTGAAACATTACTAATAATTCATAAAAAAAACAGTTAGAAATGTTTAAAAACCCATTTTGGATTGAATATTTAATCACACTACATCAATCAGCTCTGATTTTCTAGAGTTTGATTGCATAGGTAGTAGATTAGGAAATTAATATGAATGAAAAAGAAAATCTTTAGAAGATTTTCAGTTTCTTCCATTTTAATTAAACATAAGGAAAACAAAAAATGTCAGAAGAAGAAGGCTTTTTGAAAGCAATACAAGAATTAAGAAAGATTAGTACTAAAAGGAAATTTGATCAAACAATTGATTTAATTGTAAATTTGAAGGATTTTGATGTTAGAAGAGAGGCTTTTAGCTTGATTGTGCAGGTTCCTTTTAAAGTTAAGGATAGAAAGGTTGCTGGATTTTTAGAAAAAAAATCTAAGATTGTTCATACTATAGTTAAAGAAGAATTTGGAAACTTTAAGGATAAAAAAGATTTAAAAAAATTAGTTGGAGAATATGACTTTTTTATATCAAATGCAAAATTAATGCCGTCTGTTGCTACAACATTTGGAAGAACTCTTGGTCCTGCTGGAAAAATGCCATCTCCTCAATTAGGAATAATTGTTTCTGAAGAAGATGGAATGATAAATGATGTTGTTAAGAAAATTAACCATGCTGCTAAGATAAAAGTTAAAGAACCTAGTATAAAAGTTCCTTTAGGACTTGAATCTTTAAAAGATGATGAAATAATGAAGAATTGTGTTGCGGTTTATCATAAATTAATTGAAATTCTTCCTAGAAACAAAGACAATGTTAGAAATGTTAAAATCAAATTTACAATGAGTAAACCAATTCTAGTGGAGATATAATGGCAAAATCAACAGGAGCTTCTTTGAAAGAGAAAAAAGTAAAAGAACTAGTTGAAAAAATAAAAAAAGCAAGAAGTTTAATGGTTGTTTCAATAAAAGGGCTTCCTTCAAAACAATTTCAGGATATTAAAAAATCAATAAGAGAGCATGCTTTTATCAAGGTTGAAAAAAAGAATATTTTAACAAGAGCTGTAAAGGAATTGAAAAAAGATTCTGCATTGCCTCTTGAAAGCCATATAAGTGATAGTTGTGCATTTGCTATTTCAGATATAGAGGGCTATGAACTTGCTGGAATTCTTGCAAAGAAAAAAACTCCTGTTTTTGCTAGAGCAGGACAGATTGCTCCAACTGATATTGAAGTAAAAGAAGGTCCTACTGATTTGGTCCCTGGACCTGCAATTTCTGAACTAGGTGCATTGGGAATACAGATTTCAGTTGAAAATGGAAAAATCGCAATTAAAAAAGATAAAATTATTGTAAAAGAAGGAAGTGTTATACATGAGGGAGCTGCTGCTGTTCTTCAGAAATTAGGAGTACAACCTTTTTCAGTTGGATTGAATCCTGTTGCACTATATGATGTTAAAGAAGAAAAAATCTACACTGACTTAAAGATAGATTCTGATGCTGTTATAGCTAATTTGAAAAATAGTGCTGCAAGATCACTTGGATTTGCTCAAAAGATTGTTTATGTTTGCAAAGAAACAATTGGTTATTTCCTTGCTAAGGCAAACATGGAAGCAAAGGCAATTGAAACTAAGACTCAATTAAATTCACAAGGAGGAACAGCTTAAGATGGAATATGTTTATGCAGCTCTATTATTGCATAAGGTTGGAAAACCTGTAAATGAAGAACATTTACATAAGGTTATTCAAGCAACTGGTGCAACAGTAAATGAGAGCAAGATAAAGAGCATTGTTGCTAGCTTACACGGCGTTGATATAGACGCTGAAATCGCTAATGCAGTTATAGCAAGTGCAGCACCAGCAAGTGGTGGAGCAAGTGCAAAGCCTGCAGAAGAGAAGAAAGAAGAAAAGAAAGCAGAAGAATCAGCAGCAGGACTTAGCTCTTTATTTGGTTAATTTTAATATAAAATTAAAACTGAATAAGAGCAAACCCAGTCATAAATTGATTAGGGATATCTGCTGCAAACATAGTTTAGGCTGTTCGCACCAATATAATTGAAATAAGGATTCTTGTAATATAATAATGTTTTTAAAGTTGTAATTCTATTTTTAGTTATGAGTTATCAAGTGCTGATTTAATTAGATCTCTTAAGAAAAAAGGGATGAAATTAGGAAAGCCTGTTTCTGCAATTATGGTTCCTGTAAAAAAAGAGAGTATGATCCTGTTGACACAACTAAAAAACCAACTGCAATAAGTATTGAAACCTATGCAGTAACAAGGGGAATTATTATGAGAATTCATGAAGATTCTAAATTAATTGCTTATTGTGCAGAAACTTCTGAGGAAGTCCTTAAGAGAATGTTTCCAAGATATACTGTTACAAGTTTTAATGAATATGAGTTTTTTGAAAGTGGAGATATTGGAAAAGATATTCCTCTTTTAGGAATTGGAATTTCTGGAACAGATCAGTTTTCAGGAATACGGGGAGTAGAAATAACTGGAAATCTTGAAGAAATGTTGAAATTAGCTCGGCTTGTTAAATTAAAAAGAGCAAGACCTGTTAATCCTAGTCAAGTAAGAACTATCTTAAGAAATGTATGCACTGAAACTTTTATGCATAGAATATCCAAAGAGTATAATCAATGGAAATATGATACAGAACAAATTGCTGCAGTTCTTAAACCATATTCCAAATAATTCTAGAATAATAACATTTAATAATCAGATTAATTCTATAATATAATGGGATTAGATGAATATCAAAAAGATGTTGATGAATGGGCAAATCAGTTTGATCCTGCTTACTGGCCTGCATTGGAACAACTTGCAAGACTCACTGAGGAGACTGGTGAAGTTGCAAGGGAGATAAATCACTTGCATGGAACAAAGAAAAAGAAGAGCTCTGAAGAAACAAAGGAATTGAGTGATGAATTAGTTGATGTAATTTTTACTATCTGTTGCATTGCAAATAATCATAAAATCAATCTTGATGAAGCTTGGGCAGAAATGATGAACAAGAAGATGTATGGAAGAGATAAAAATAGATTTGAGAAGAAAGAATAGTTCTATTGTTCTATCTATTGAAAACATTTAAAAATAATGAATATCTACCAAAACTGGAAGAAGAGTTCTGATATATAAATGACAATAGATCATAGTCCGGTTTCAATTGTAAGAGAAGGATATTTCCCTAGAGATATTTTAAATCAACTTAGAAGATATTGTGATAATTTTAAACCATTGCCTGCTAAATCAACCCATGAAAAATATGGATTATATGTTCCTGAAACTCCTAGTCTTTTGGTTGTTTCTAAATTAAGGGGGGATAGAAGATTAGGTCCTAATGGTGTTAATCTTTATGCGGCATTTACTTCCTATTCTGAACAAGGAGATCTTGAGATGATTGCGGATTTTGAAGCTAGAACTGGCATTAATGTTCAAAGTGCACATCCAAATTTAAGACTTATTGGAATGATTATGGAACTTGTTTTTGAAGAAATTTTTAGAAAAGGTCCTCAGGCAATGGATATTTTAGCAAGAATGTAGATTGCTAAAAAAAATTTCTAATTCTTTAACCAAAAACATTTAAAAGCTGATATATTCTTGATTTAATATTGAGCTGTGGGACACGATACATTTTGTCTGCAGCAGGGAAAATACAGTATTGTTCTAATACTGAACAAAATAGAACAAGCCACGGTGTGAAAATTTGCTATTATAATTTTTAGAAAATGTATATCCTAAACAATATTTAATTTTTTAAAATAATCCTCAACAAGAATTTCAACAAGTGAAAAATCAATATTCTTATAACCTCTTAATTCACGATTTTTTAATTCTCTGTTTACGCGATTTATAATAATTTTCCTTAGTTCTTCGGCATCATTAGTGGGAAAGGCGTTATTTATAGGATTTATTTTTGCCCTATAAATTTCTGCTTTTGCAAAGCTGGACTTCAATTCCTTATCATATTTTTCCTTGATTTCTTCCTTATCTATTGCTTTCTCTAGGATACTGTGAACTATTGCATTATAAATATTTCCTACAAATAATTGAATGAGCTGATTTCTATTTTGAGCCATCTTGTTTTTTTACACCCCCCATTATCAGATTAAAAGTCTCTTTGTATAATTCTTTATAATTTTTTAGAAATTCTTTTTTATCAACTAGATTCTGTTTTAAAGATTTTTTATCTGATTTAAATAATTCTTTTATCTTTTTTTCAACTTTTTCTTTAGATATTCTTCCTAATTTTAAGAATAAGTATATAGAAACCAGGTTTTGAAGATAATAATATTTTTCTTCGCCAGTCAAAGAATCAAAAGTGTCAATTACAACCTTGCTTTTTAATAAATGCAAATCCAAAATTTTATAATTTATTTTATTTTTTTCAGGCTCTATTTTGTAAATTATTCTTTCTTTTGAAACGCATCTTGATAACATTGATTGATAAAGAGGATCAGTTGAAAGCCCTTTTATAAGAGATTTGTTATCAATCAAAATTATATGGGGTTTTATCCCTATATTATTTTTAATTTTTTCTTCTATAATCCCTATTATTTGTTTTTCTTCAGCATCACTTAGCATATTTCCTATAATTAATATATCCAAATCATTGAAGTTAAACCCATAATCTAAAAAAGAGCCTGTTATGATAATATTTTTATTTTCCACTTCTTTATCAATTATATTAAAAATCTCTTCAGATATTCTTAGCTTTATTGGCTCAATATCCTCTATATTATAAAAATAAGGCTTATTTCTTTTTACTGTTTCTATTGATATATCTAGGGGGGTTATTCTAACATAATTTCCAATAGAAAAACCAATCCTTTTCTTTGGCAAATAAATCTGGTCAATTTTACTGCCTTTTGTTATTTTTCCTATTAGTTCCATATTACGTATTATTATATACAAAGGTATATAAATATTTTGGTTTGAAATGCTTATTTAACAATCAAAAGAATTAGTTTTTAATCTTAAGATTAGGGTTTGTTTAAGCAAACCTTTTAAAAGTGCAATTCTTGTAATCTATTATTACTATAGAATACAATCTGGTTAAATAAACCAAACGTTGTGATTTTGTATAAAAGTAATATAAAATATTGCCGCTGTGGGACAATGGTACTCCAACCGCCTTGAGAGCGGTGCCTTTCGGCCTCCCGGTTCGATTCCGGGCAGCGGCGGATTTTATGTTTTATAGATGATAAAATAGCAATTTTGTTGGTTCTTAATGGCCGGAGTGGGATAAAATTGACCGATAGAATAAATTTGAATAAATATTTATTGATTATTTACTATTAGTCTGTAGATAAAATTTGCAATAAATGTTATATACTAATTAGAACTTGTACAATTATGAGTTATTCAAATCAAAATGATTTAATAAAAAGATTAAGAACTTGTCCTGCTGAAGAAAGAAAAGATATTGCATTTCAGTTAGCTAGTACAAGAAGTGATTGGGTAGTTGAGGAATTGATAAGAATATCTGATGCAGGAGTAAAATCATATACTCCAAGAAGTATTTCTACTTTATGGCTTAGATTGCCCATAAGATACGATTCAATGGACCAGGATATTGCAATTGAAGCTCTTGGACAAACTGGAAGTAAAAGAGCACTTGAACACTTAGAGAATCTGTATAAATATACAACTAGAGGATATCATACAAATTATAGGGGGAATTTAAATCTTATTTATGTAAATTTAAATGTAGTTGAAGAAGTGGGAGCATTATTAACATTCCCTAATGCAAGGGGAGACTTAAAGAAAAGATTAGGTGTAAAGATCTGGACATATAAAGTAGTTGCTGGCGGTTTATCAGGTACTACTCCATACCATGAAACTGTTGAAAGACAATCATTAGAAATGGGTTTGGCTGGATATGAAACAAATGTTATTCCTTATTATTTAATAGCTCAGGCTATCAAAAGATTAAAAGAAGAAACTAGAGAATAGTTTTCTTATTTTCCGCCTGACTGTAACACTTTCTATTGGGCTTGGGCAGCTGCGTTTCATCATTCTGTCAAAACCTTAATTTATCCTTTTTTAAAATACTAATTAAGAAACTTATAAAAGATCTTAATTCTCTTTTATATTGAGCTTTTTGAAGAACTTCATAATATTTGAATCTGCTTTTTTTTGGGATATTTATCATAGGGTACTTATTCTTATGCAGTATAAAATTTATTAATAATCTTCCAACTCTCCCATTTCCGTCTACAAAGGGATGAATTTTTTCGAATTCTGTATGAAAATATGATGCTAAAACTAGTGGGTGTAATTTGATTTTATTTGTTGAGTACCATTTTATCAAATGGGCAATTTTATTAGGTACTTCTGTTGCACTCGGAGGAATACTTCCTCCAACAAAAACTTGAACCGTCCTAAACCTACCTATCTGAGATTTTAGATCTTCCCTTAAAGTATCATATACTACTAATCTGTGTAATTCTAAAATAAATTCTTTTGACAGTTCACCACCATATTTAAGCATATAATCAAATGCTTTTTTGTGATTTATTGTCTCATTTATCTCTCTTAAGGATTTTTCTTTTGGAACAATTCCCTCAAACAACAAAAAAGAGGTTTCAGAAAGTGTTAATGTATTTCCTTCTATACCAGTTGAATCATATGTAAAAAGTGAACAGAATGCTTCATATCTATTTTCAAAGTTTTCTTTTGGTTCATTAGAGAATTCTTTTTTAAGTCTTTCTAAAAATTCTAATTCTTCATAAGACAAAAGGACTTCAAAAATCTTTAATTTTTTGTCTGCATCTTTTTCCTTTTTTTTAAGTTCTTCTTTTTCAAGATTAATTCCAAGATATATCCTTTCTTTCATTACTTTTTTTCCTTCTCTAATTGCTCTAACCCTATAATAATACTTTCTTCCTTTTTTTTCCTGAATTTCGGTATGTGTCATAATATCTTTATGGCTACATGGTTTATATATTTTTCTATCATGTAGTCATAATACCAAACCAGTGACTACAAAAAATAAGAAAAAGTAAATTGTGGTCACCTTATTCATGGGAATTATTTCCTTCTAAATGAGACAGTTTCTTCACAGGAAGTGCAGCGGCGTCCTACTTAATTATATCCCACAATATATTGTATAATCAGAGGATATTAATATTGAGCTTGCTCTTTTTATTTATGGGATTAAGAAAAAGCCTTTTGACCTTGGCTGGAATTTCATTGACAACTTTAGCTTGTGTAGGAGCAGGCTATGAATTAGGGCCATCTCTTTCTCAAGACTATTATTTGAGGAATGACACTGGAACAAAGGAGTATGGGGATTTTATCTCTAATTGTAGGAAAAATAGTGCTATTGTAGGGGCAGTAACTGGATTAGTTATTATTGCTGCTTTGGGTGGGGCAGAGGTACAACAAAAAGAAATATGGGGCAAGTGAGTCCAATGCATTGTTTTATATACCCTTATTTAATTAAATAAATATGGCAAGATTTGAAAGAAATGTATTTGGAAGAAGTAGAGATAGAGATGGCGGAAGAGATAGGGATAGTAGAGGTAGAAGCTTTGGCGGAAGAAGTAGGGATGGTGGAAGAGACAGAGATTCTAGAAGACCACTTGAGATGTTTAATGTTACATGTGATAAATGTGGTGTAAGATGTCAAGTTCCATTTAAACCAACTGGAAATAAGCCTGTTCTTTGCAGTGAATGCTTTGAAAAAAAAGATGGTTTTAGTTCTAGAGGTAATAGTTCCTCTGCTGGTGCTTCATCTGAACAATTAAGTCAAATTAATAAAAAACTTGATAAAATACTTTTAGTTTTATCTGATTTAGAACTTGAAACAGATATGGAAGCAGAAGGTGGTGAAGAATTTGATGAAGAAGAGGAAGATGATGAAGATTTAGATGAAGACAAGAATGAAGATGATTCTGAAGAAGATGTGGAAGAGGAAGAATCTGAGAAAGAAGAAAAAGTAGGATTCTAAAATTTTTTATTATTATTATATGTAAAATGATTAAGTTATGTATATCTAAGAGATACATAGATTAATTGATTTTTATTTAATGTTCTGTGGAGCTAATAATTCTTTGGAAAAAATAATCTTAAATAAAGTCAGATTATTTATTCATTAATTTATATTTCGCTATTTATGTAAAAAATATTTTATTAAAGGTTATATTATTCCATCAAAATAATTATAAACTCTAAAAGATTTGTTTTATTATGAGTTTGAAAAATAATTTTGAAAAAGCAGGACTTGCTGCATTGGTCTCAGGAGCTATGGGTGTTAATGGAAATATGAATGCCCAGGAATTTGTTCCTTATTTTGTACAACCTCCACCAGCTATTGTAATAATTGAACCGCCGATTGTTCAACAACCTATTTTGCATAGCACATGGCCATATAATGGAAGACCATTTTATCAACATATTGTCCAAGATTTTGATTTAACTTCTCTTGAACCTGGAAATTATTTCACTGTTATTGAAAGAGATACTATTTGTAATGTGTTGGGTGGATTTGGCAATGGATTTATATTAAATCCTGTTATTCCTGGAAGAATAACTCCAAATTCTAGGCAAACAACTTCTTGGAGAATAAATTCTCCTGGACATTATGAAATATTTGCTAAAGGTTCTGGAAGAAGATTAAGATTGGGTTGTGTTGATTTAGATGTTGGAAATCTTGTAAGATTCATAAAAAGTTCTCAGGGATTTGATGAAAGACATGTTATAAAACCTCATCCCTATGAGCCTGGCAAAATGATAATAAGAGAAGAGCCTCTTCCACAACCATATTCTACAACTCCTTGGAGAAGTAATCCTGATGGAAGTTTTGAAAATTCTTCATGATAATAGTTTGCTTCGGATTTACTTAAACTTTCCCAAAAATTAGCATTTAAAAAACCTTTTGTTTTATAACCCTCATGATTTCCTTGTAATAAATATACTTTTCTTGGATGTTTTTTTCTTAATTCTAAAAGATAGTCTGCATTTTCCCTAGATTCAGGCCCTCTGTCAACATAATCTCCTAAAAATACTAATCTTGTATTTGGTTTTAAATGATTAACCACTATTCTTTGAGATGTAGTATATTCACCATGGGTATCTCCAATAAAGACAATTCTTCCTTTGGGTTGTAAATCAACAAGGTTCATAGAAATAGCTGAAATAATAAGTTTAAAAGATTAATTATAATCAGAAAAATATTTAAAGTATATATTCTATCATATACTATGAAAAGTATAGTATTTAGTACTATATATTTTGTAATTTTTCTATTGGTCGGATTATTTGGAACTGGCTTTGTTCTTGCAGATGTTAATTCAAGCATGACTATTGAAGTTGATTTAATTGATTTTACTCCTGTCATTGGAATACAGGTTCCGGATAATATTGATCTTGGAAATCTTAGTAAAAGAACAATGAAGACTAGTAATTACCGGGTAGACATTAATAACACTGGAAATATTAACATTACCATAACACCTGAATTAAAAAATCCCTCTGAAGAAATACTTAGTTATTTATTTTTCCAGAGAAGAACAACAGAAGACTATCAGCGGATTGGAAACTGGAGCTTATTTATTCCTGCATCAAAAACTTCAAATCCTGAAGATGAATACTGTTATATTAAATTGGATTTAAATAGTTATGAAAAAAATATAGACAATGATATCTTTAATTATAATGGTCAAATTATATTCATTGCAATGCCTGCATAAATTAAAAAATATTCTATTTATTTTTGTTTTAATATCATCATTAACTCTACTGAATGCGGGAGAAATAAAGATTTCTCCAACTAAAATTAATTTATATGGTAATCTAAATGATAAACTGTGTGATAACATTAAAATCTATTCGGATTACAACATTATTAATGTAGAAACAAAATGGTCAAATAAAAATTCTCATAATCTTATAGAATATAATATTAGCTTGGATAATCTTGGAATAATTGAAGAATTTAATAAGACAATCTATATAAAAAGTTATGATAATCGCGAGTTTTGTTTCATCTTTACTAAACCTGGTAAATACAATGGAGCTCTTGTTTTCCTAAATAATCAAAGCTTTGTTGGAGCAGGTTTATGGATTAGTGCAAAAGTTATTGATAACTCTACTGAAAATAATATTAATTCAAGACTCATTAGCATAACTGGTAATATAATAAAGGAAAAAATAGATAATAATTTTAATTTTTTATTAGTCCTTCCATCGTTCTTACTTCTTTTATTACTAATCCTAATAATAAAATATAATTTATCTGCAGAAAATTTAGAAAAATTTCCTGAATAGTTTTTTAAAAAAACCTGGTTTTTCTTCTTCTATTTGAGTCACAGGAAAAGTTCTATAACTTATTTGAGGCTTTTCCTTCATTATCGGTGCTTTATAGGCTAATTGCTCATTGGCAAGATCTATTGCTTTTTCAACAGAAACTCTGGAATAACCCTGGGACATTAGTGAAAATTTTAAAGAATCTAGAGTATATCCCTTGGCTATATTTCTTTTTACATATTCTGCT
>JAGVWZ010000025.1 GCA_018304045.1 Candidatus Pacearchaeota archaeon
CCATTTTTAACCTCTTTTGTCGATATTCATCGACGATATTTAGTTATATTATCGACGAGAAGTAAGTATTTATATTTTACTAATTATGGGACAGCCTGTTTAGGTGTAGATTTATTTTTGGGTTTGGGGAGAACCGGGAAAAATTCATTCAAACAAAGACCACTACATGAATGTAGTGGATTTTTCACGTGTATTAATAAAAATTATTAAATTCTATATTATGCTATTATTTATTGTATATCCTAACTAATATATTGCATATACTCAAGTAAACATAACCCTATTTAATTTGTTTTGTAAAAGATACAAATCCTCTAAACCTTACAAATCAAGAAGTCTCACTAGCTCTTTTCCACATTTCATACCTTGTCCTAGGAATCATAACAGTTTCATACCCTATCACAGGATTTTGAATAAAAGAATCACCAACAGTCAATCTTTTATCATTATCTATAAAATAATTACCATTACTTCCACCAAAAGCCATCATAAAATTTTTATTCATATCCCTTTCATTAACAATAGAATTTATAAAAAATGCACTATTCTTCACAAGTCTAGGATAAAAAGTTTTTTGATTATCAAACATAATCAAAACCTCTCCGTCATATAAATAAAGCGATTGCCCTTTTGCACCAATCTTATCAAAAGGACGAAGTATTTCAACAAGAATTTTCTCCCCACTCATCTTAATATCATATTGAGTTATATGTAAATACTGATCATAATTATAAGCACCATTGATTACAAATCCCACAATAGGTAAAAAAAATCCCAACACCTTCACATCATAAAAAGTTATTCCCCTATAGCTAGGAACTCCTACAGAAGGAGTAAATATAAAATTAGTCCTAGCAGGAGAAATAGGAAAATGAACCCTTGCTACTTTTTCATTTCTCTTAAATAAAACAGCATCAAGATTTTGCCCAGAACCTTCTTCCAATCCTCTTGAAGCAACAAGCATATTTAACATATCACCCCAATCTCCTCCTTCAGACATCCCATTAATAAAATTTTCCTTGTCATCCTTGCAAAGAAACTCGCCCAAGGAATTATAGGAAACAGAAAAATCATTGTCTTGTTTTAAAAACTTTGTTTCACTATTTACAGCAACACATTCAATATTATCAAATGGCTTTTCAATTCTTCCAACCAACTCATTTATATTAGAACTATTAAAATTCTCCCCAGAATAAAACTGCCCGCTATTAATAGTTAGAATATGACCACTTTCATCAGTGATTTTAACATCTGCCTTACCAAACTCAAGCTTATTTATTTTATCATCATTTGTAAAAAATTTAGCCTTTTCCTTGCCGTATTGAAAAACATCCTTTCCATCTTTTTTAATAAATAAAGAATCCTGCAATCTAGAATCAGGAGAAAATTTAACTTCCCCTAATTTTTTATTATCTGCTCTAAGTATTCTCTCCAAAACCTCATTAGTTCTTGGTTTATTGCCATCAGTCCGTATAGCCCCCCAAACTTTTTCATTATCCTTTATAACTCTTCTCAATTGTTCCTCGTATGTAAGTTGTTGTGCAGTAAGCTGTTTATTCAACCCATCTTGGGGATATTTATTCAGATAATCAGGCCGTATTTCAGGCTGAAATCTTTCCCAATAATCCTTAGTATTTGATGCTCTAAGCAAATGTTCACTAGTTATATCAAAAGTAGTAAAAGGAGGTTCTGGAACATCAACAAACAAATTTAATTGCTCATGGAAATATACAACACCTCCACTTTCAGAAATAACAAGATTCAAACTAAATAAAATAAACATCATAAAAATTAAACCCATGACTAATATAACTAAACAACTAAATTCAATCCTCTTTTTCATCATAATTACACACAATTCTCATTTAATAATCTTATTAAATGAGAAATCTCATCACAAGTATATAATAGAAGCATTATCTTGCAATAGAGAATAATATTTCAATCAAACCACTAAGAATCAATCATCCAATCATAATAAATTAGATCTTGCCATTTATATTATTGTATTTAATTGTAGGGGATAAAACTTATTCTCTTATCCAGGCATCAAGAATTTTATAAGAAACCTTATTTTCTTTGAAAATATCCTTTATCTTTTTAACATCAATTGAAGGAACTAAAATAACATTAGAACCTAATTTTCTTCCGCCAATTGAATTCAATATCCCTTTTTGAGTGTATTCTATTTTTAGTTTTTTTAAGCTATATCCAAATAACTCCCTTATTAACTTCATTTTATCTTTCCTTTGAAGATTATTAAGAGAATAATAAATAAGATAATAATGATTAGTTTTGCCTGGAAGTTCCTTATAATTGCTATATAAAATTATTCCTGAACTAGCTATTTCTTCCCTCAGATTCTTCCAAGCAGCACTATTTAAAGAACCAACAATAAAATTAATTGGAAAAGTTATTTTTTTAATTTTCCAGGTTCTTTCAGATTTTATTTCAAAACTTTTCTGAACTCTTTTTATTGTCTCTTCTAAATCTTTCTCATATTTTTCATCATTAATATTAAAAAAAATATCCACATCACTTTCTTTGTCAAACGTATTTTTAGCAACAGATCCAAATAAGATTACTTCTTTTATTTTATCATTTACTCCAGGATTTTCAAATAACATTGATAAAAAATCATATACATAGGCAATAATTTCTTCTCTCATTTTTAATGACCTTCCTCCAAGATTATATTTTTTAATTCAAAAAAATTAGAAATTGCTTCTTTAACTATTTTTAATTCCTTATCTTTTCCATAACATAACTTATTCCTAAAGTTCTCCTGATTAACTAAAAACCTAAATATTTCAGATTTCCCTTCAAAATCAAATGGATATTTTTCCTCTGCTGATTTTAAGGATGAAAAATCTCTATGATTCACATTAAATCCCGGCTCAATCAAATTTAGTCTATGAAACAATATTGCAAATAGATTTGCAGAAGCTTCAGAAGCAGAAAATCCAATTATTTTCTGTCTTTCATAAAGCAGATTTGCATTTATCTTCTCATTGATATCATCAACAAATTCTTTCAATATTTTGCTATGCTCTTCAATGGTAGTCATAAAAACAATAAGAACAATTAATTTAAATATCTTTCTGTTACCAATCACATATATTATGTTACCTATCACAACTTATCTGTTACTAGTAACATATTTTATGTTACAAAGATATAACTAATCTTTAATCTATATTAACAAATCAACAATATATCTACCTCATACAACCACATTACCAATATTTCAATCAATCTACTAAGAATCATTAACCAATCACATTAATAATACAACCACAAAATAATCAACTAACATCTAATCTTACACTCATTGTCCTATAACAACTACTAATCAAAACTAACTAATATACTCTCCATCAGCAGCTCTTTTCCACATTTCATATCTTGTCTGAGGAATTTTGACATTTTCATAACCCTGCAATGGATTTTTAACAACAGCATCACCAACAGTTAGTCTATATCTTCCATCAGTAAAATAATTTCCCTTGCTTCCATTAGGAATCATCTTAAATAAATTCTTATCATCATAATCATTTCTTATCTCATTAATAAAATATCCATTAATATGCACAAGTCTTGGATAATTTGTCTTCATATTTTTAAAATTTATAGTTACATTGCCGTCAATAATATCTAGGTTTGTTCCCATGGCATTGACTTTGTCAAATGGCTTAAAAATAGCTACAAGTAAATTCTCACCGCTAATACCCAAATCATAATCTTTTAACTTAATTTCTTGATTAGGACTTCCAATAATAGCTTCCCCAGTTATTCCTTCCTCTGCACTAACTGATTTAATAAAAGGTAAAAACCAAACCGCCCCAGGAATATCTTCAGAGGCAGGCTTATTTGTCAGAGTAGCATTTCCTCTTGCAAGATCGTTTATCACATGAGTTCTTTTATATGGGGGGGTCACAAGAATAGCATCTACACTTCCATAAACAATAATAACAGAATTCCCAGTTTCAAAATCCTTTAAACTAGTTCCCTTTATATCTCCAGGCAAGTTAGGATCATTTTGAGCCAATGTAACTGCCTTAGTTGCATCTTCAATATTTGCTATAGCGCCCTTATCCACAGTAACAGCAACAGTTCCATCATCAGTAGGAATAAAAATATTTGGAGGATTTGGCTGTTTTTTCAAAGCTTCTTTAATAGGTCCTCCAACCTGTGCAGCTAAGCTCAATGCCTGCTGTGCAGCAGCCATTGCTTCTTTCCCAAGTTTTCCTTTTTCACCACCAGCACCACTACCACCTCCGCCGCCACCTTCACCACCTGAACCACCACAGCTGCTAGTTGCCTTACCTGTTGCTTTCACAGAAGGATCTTGAGGACCAGTACCTTGAGGATAAGTAGTAACTTCGCCAGTAGGAGATTGAGGGGTTATACTTTGACCACTAATTTGATTTGTAGAAAAATCATATGTTTGTCCAGGTGCAACATGTTGACTGAATTCTTCAGAACTAAGATCAATAGAACCATCAGAATTGATCTTAACATTAGTTTGATCTACAGCACTATTAAGCCCATTAATTGTGGTACCCCCACTTGGAGAAGTTAAAGTTCCTCCTTCTTTATTCACTTTTGCCCCATTAGTATTCCCTTCAAGATTTACATTGCCACCCAATTGTTTCTCAGCAAACCCTTTAGTTATTTGGGGGCTTTCTTGAGTATCTGTAGGGGGGGGAGGATTAGGGGCAATTGTTTGCACAATTCCTCTTACCACCCCAACATTAACACAAACAACTCCAACTACCAACATCATAAAAATAATTCCAAATAATATTCCCCTAATTTCAATCCCACTTTCTTTTTTATTCATCATTCTAATTGCCCTTTAACATTTTTAATCATAAGCCCTGCTCCTTTTATCAATTTTATAGATTAATAAAATCTTATTATTATAGGCAATTTGCTTGATTGGGTTACCTAGTTTGGAAATTGGCTTATTAGAGAATTTGGGAGAAGATGTAACAAAATTGCCCGAATTGTCTATAAGTGAATAAAGTACTCTATGTTCTCCAACTCGAATTCTAAATAAATTTTCATTTCCCTGGAGTTTAATACATCCTTGAGGAAAAGGTTCAATAGACAGCTCTTCAATTTTTTTAAACAGTCTACTTCTTAATTGACTTTCACATTGATCTAAAAATCTAGATGTATAATTTGTAAATTCAACTTTATACATATTTCTTCTTAAGAGCTTCAAAAGAAATTGTCCTATTTTCATCTAGTTCTTTTTTCCCTTCTTTGACTAACAATTCTTCTTCAGGAGTTAAAAAAGAATCTTCTATATACAATTGAATTTGTTCTATTGCTTTTTTCAAATAAGCAATATCTTTGCTAATTTGAACAATTTCAGATTCCATATTTCTCTGACAATCTCTAAGTTTTTAAGCTTTTCCTCCTTTCATGTAATTTATCATTTTTCCTTTTTATTATGATTAATTATTTTCTATATTTTTAATCATTTATCTTCTCCAAATATATAGATAATATAAGAAATCAATATTTATTCAAAAACTCAAATAAATAAGGCTCTTTATAAGACCAGTTTTCAGAGAGCATTACAAGAGTTGTTGAATCCTTATAATCAATCAAATCAACATAGAGATTTCTTTCCTTAGCCATTTCAACAACACAACTTGCGCAAAATAAAGTATCATTTTCAATATGAGACTTTGTTATATAATCAGCAACTTCATAAATTTCATATAAAGAAGAATTAAAAACAATTTCTTCACTATTTAATTCAAAAAGTGTAACTGATTCTGCTTTTTTTATTGAAACAGGCAAGTCAACAATAATTTTTATTTTTCCAGGACTGATTACAGAAGTTGTTTTTGACTTAGCATATTCCAATTGATAATTCTCACTAAAAATTTCCTGAAGACAATAACCCATTTGAAAATCAACATAACTGCCTATCTCTTGCTCAATAAAAGTTTTATTAGGAAGATAAATATTTCCCTCATAATAGTAGTAAGGAATAAAAGCCCATCCAAGCTCTTCTGAATAATTAGGTTTATTAAAATAACCACCTTGAAGCCCTATTCTCTTTACACCTTGTCTTGCATTATCCATGCTACACTTTATAATAGAATCTTTAATCAAACTAATTTCATTCTTAAAAGGATTAATATTTCCTCCATCAGGAAGTTTACTAAAAATAACAATAAATGCAATAATTACCACAATTAATATTGCAATTATAATAAATATAGTTGTTTGACCACTAAGGTCTTTCCTCTTTTTCATAAAATAACTAATAATCTAGAGCTTTTAAATCTTTTTTTTCTAAAAAAATATTAAAAGCTCTGAAAAATGAATTTCAGACATAATAAATTAGCTTATAGACATTTACAAAACTTAAGATTTAGAACATGATTAATATAAGATATTACAAATAAAAAATAATCCCTTTTCAATAATGCTAATTGCACTCCCAGTCAGTACTAAAAAATAATCATAAAGCTATAAATACAAATATTACTACTGATTTTAAGTACCATGGCACTGACAGACATATTACAAAATCTTGGAAAAAAAACATTGATTGCAACAGTTTTAGTAAGTTCATTTATGAATCTTGATTATTCAGAAGCGAGAAATAGAAGAAGAACTTATTCTCACCATCAAAATCAACAATATTCTCAATCTCCAGCTCAATCTCCAAAACCATCTAAACTAGAAGAAAAAACAACTCCTCAAGAAAAACCAGTCCATAGTTTTGAAGAATTACAAAATATAATTGGACCCTACAGATGGTCAAGACTTTCTAATCTTGCAAAAGATTATTTAGAATTTAATTGGAAAACAAATCCTACCACAAGCAATGAGATATATAATGCATTTTATAAAAAAGGTCCTGAATATGAAGACATAAAACCATTTATTGGAAAAAGATTAGGAAATATTCCTGAATCACAACAAAGAAAATATTTTAATTCACCAGCAGAAGGAACAGAACTAAACAGAAAATGGTTGTTTTATAACATATTAGTGCGTCTTCCAAAAGAATATGACAAAATGCCAGAACAAACTAGAAGACAAATAGACAATCTCAATGTACAACAATACCTAGACTCTTTAGATAAAGCACAAAGAGAAAAGTTCTTAAATTTTTTTCCAGCAATCCCTGATTTTGAAAATCCCAAGACAAGAAATCCAGATAAAATCTGGGCAAGTGTTCTTAAGTCAATTGGTGCAATGAAATAAAAAGAGATTATATCTAATAAGTAGTAAAATTTTTCAAAAAGTTATAAATACTAAAGTATGCCTATATTTTTATGGATAATCCCTACTCATCAAGAAGAAATTTTCTAAGAACAGCCTTATCAACAGGATTAGTAGGATTAGTAACCAACTGTTCAGCTGCACAAGGCCCGCCAAAACCTCCAATGAGCCATGAAGAAATTGAAATATTAAGGAGAAGGAGAACTTCTGATGAATATTCAAAACAAGTGGATAAATTATATCAAGATTATGAAAGCATTTTGAAAAGGAAAGGAAAATACAATCCAGGAAAAAAACACGAATTAAGAATAAACAATTATCCAAGAGATATTGATGCGGGAAAAAGACTTGAAACAATGAAATCCTATGTATTAATAGAAGAAAATCCAAAAAAATATCTGGAAACATTAGAAGAAGAAGAAAAAGATAAAATAAAAAACATGACTTTAACAAAAGAGCAAAAAGACCAATATAAAAAAGTCTTTAGCTATATGAATTTGGATCCAAATAATCTTGATTTATCCGATAGAATAAGAATTTATTTATATGAAAAAGGAGAACTTCCAAAATCATTTGAAAGAGTAAAAAAAGAGGCAGCAGAAGATATTTCAAGGGGAATAGTGAATCCAACGATAAGACTTATAGAAAATTTATTTAAACAATAAATTAATTTGGAACCATTATAGAATTAATTAATTGACTTGAAATCTGTCCCCTCATGTCCTCTTTTATTTCAGCTTTATGTTTCGCTGCATAAAGCAGCTTATACCAGCCATATGCCTGAAGATTAATTGACTTGTCACCCATAAGCCTATTGCTGTTCCAAACATCAGTGTTAATATAAAACTGTCCATTCTGAACACCACCAGAACCAATAATCATAGGAAGCACACTGCTTATTGCAGGTGCAAGTACAGGATCTACATTATAGCTCTTTCCGCCATAGGAAATAGTATATTTATTATTTTTTGAATCTTCAGAAAAAACAATTGAAGTTCCAGATGTTGATTTTAAAAACTGAGCAAGACTAGCAAGTTCTGTATTTACAGCACCACTTATCTCAGAAACACTGGTTAAACCTCTTTGAGCAAGAGAATCCTGTGCACTTCTATCAGAAAGAACACTCATGACAGCAGTTGAAAGTAACATTTGCTTGCTAGCAGAATCAATAGGAAGATTTCCACTACCCTCTTGACTAGCAAATGATTCAAGAGCATTTCCTAAATTATAAATCCTATCTGCAAATTCTTGAGGATTGCTTGTCAAAGAATTAAGATAAATCTGGCTGTTTCCTTTTGCAAGAAGACTATAATGAGTTAAAGTAATTTCATTTGCCTTTGTTTTAAGAGAATCATACATTGGTTGAAGCTCTCTCATTTGTTCAGGAGAAAATTCCTCTACTCCCCTATTTGCATCAGTATAAGATTTATAAAGTTGAGTGTATCTTTCAACCATAGTTCTATATTCTTCACCTTCTTTTTCAAGATAAGCACTTGCAGCTTTTACACTTTCAGGATTAGCATTCATTCCAAATTGAACAATTCCCTCTGTTTGAGAAACATGAATTCTGCCTCTAGGTCCTAAAGAAACATCCCCAGTTCCAGAATAAGCTCTTGAACCAACACTGACTAAATTACCATTATCCAAAGGTGTTTGAAGTCTTCCAGAGTCATCTGAATAAACTTGAAGTTGATAATCAGGAATTTTACTATTTACAAGATTAAAATTAATTCCAGAAAAAGAAGGATTATCACGATTAACATCAGAAGCGAGCTGATATGAATAAGGTGTTGCACTCTTAATAATATTAACTAATTTCCCATTTGAATCAAACATATCTAGACTTCCAGACCTTAAATCAATATTTTGAATACTTTTTGCAAATTCATTTTTAAGCTGAACATTCATATAAGTTCCATCAGCAGGTTTATTTGCAACAAGTAATGGTGAATCTATTTTTGATAAAACAAAAGAAGTCAAATCCTGTGCAACTTTTACTGAATTTGAAGCAGCAGGCAAATAAGCTTTTAAAAATTTCTGTCCATCAGGACTTGCCAAATATTTAACAAACTCATGACTAACAGGAAGTTGAATACCCCAATCTTTACTTAATTTTGCAGCAATAAAAGCAGGAGAAGCAGCATCAATTACAGAATCAAGATTAATGCCTAAAGAAGTACCATATTTCTTAACAGCATCTTTAGAAGTAAGCTCGCTTAAACTCTTTTGCACTTTTGCCTGCATTTTTTCAAGAGAATCTGAAAAAACTTTTCCAACTCCAGACTGCACTCTTGCAACATCACCGCCAATATACTTATTTTTTTCATCAATAATAAAATAAGAGCCTAATTTTGCTTTCTCTGCATCAGACAATTTATCAAATTCTTCCTTTGAATAATAAACCTTAACATCTTTTCCAAAAAAACCATTTAACTTACTATTTTCATAATAAACATTGCTAAGCAAATCAGGCTTTCCATCAGAATTAAAAGTAATTTCAGACTTCTCAATCTTTGAACCATCTTTTACAGGTTTATCAAATAAACTATAACTATCTCCTGAAGAAGTTTTATAGGTTGCAAAATTAGAAACATCTTTAATCTTTCCCTTTTCATCTCTTAATGTATCAAGAGTAATTTTTGTTTTTTCACCAGAAGAATCAATGTTTAAAATTCCATTTCCATTCCAAGTTCCTGATAATGAATCTTTAGGGTCAGGATTAAGATTGCCTTTCTCGTCTCTATTAAGCTTGTAAATATTTCCAGTTTCTACATCAAAATAAAATCCCTTGTCTTTTCCAGGAATCAATTCAAGTTTAGCACCACTATTTTTAGAAAAAGATAATCCCTCTTTAACATCCCCCTTAGGCTCTATATATTCAATAAGCTTCACTTTGTTCTTTTCATCTACACCTGAATTATAGGATTTTACTTTTTCATAATCAAAAAATACATTTTCATTTCCAATAACACCACCCTCCCCGAAAGATATTTTTGTTCCAAGTAATCCATTAAAACCTTTAAACTCAGCACCATAATTCTTTCCAAGAGCCTCAAGAAATTTTCCCTGATCTACAGGATTTACACCTTTTAATAAAAAATTCTTTTTGCCAGGTTCAATAGTTTTCCATTGTTCCCAAAATTTCCCTTGATCAGTTAATAATGTGACTGCAAAAACTGTTCTAATTTTTTGATCCATAGTCATTGAACTAATCTTGCCTAAAAATTCATCACTAAAAACACTATTTTTATTAAATTCTTCAAGATATTTATTAAATTCAGTATCCTCCATTTGAGTTTCAGCAGCAATAACTAAATTAATCAAAAGAATACCTAAAATAATAAACATAATTAAACCTTTTTTCATTTTAAAATTTAGGTGCAGTGATATTTAAATTTCCAGTAGGATTATATTTATTTTTTGAGACAAGTACATTAAGAACATTAGGAACAGTATCAGAAACAGTATTTGTCATTAAAAATCTAAAATCAAAAGGAGAAGCGTCTGTATTATTTGAAAGAATATCAATAATTAAAACACCCTTATATTGATTGTCTATTTCAAGATTAAACTCAAGATTGCTTGCTAGCTCAGAAAAACAATCCATGCATAAAGACTGATTACTAATTAAAGAAGAATAAACAATATAAGAGGCAAAATTTTTCATTTCATAAAATTTAGAATCGATATCAATAGGAAGATCATTAAAAGAAATCTTTGTGCTCTGGTTGCCTTTGTTTAAAATAAGATCCATATCATTATGAATAATAATCTTCCCAGGGCCCATAGTAACATTGCTGTTTCTATAATTAACAAGATAATTAAACCCAGAACCAGAAATAAAATCAAGGCACCTGCTTCTTCTTGAATCAAAATCATATGCAACTTCATTAGAAACATATTCATTTGAAGGAATTAAAATTTCATTATCAAAATAATAAAAAGGTATGGAATAAAAACCAGTGTCTAAGTAATAACTAAGAGGCTCTCTGGAATAACCACCTTGCTTACCAACATAATTTAATGATTCTTTAGAAACTATTTTAAAACAATTAAAAACAGAACTTCTAATATTATTTGTCTCTTGTTTAAAATCAGAGGAATAAGAGAATTTACCTGAAAACAAAAAAAATGTAATCAAAACTCCGCCAACTAAAAAAACAGCAATTATAACAAATATGGAAATCTGCGCAATCCTATTCATATCCATCCTCTTTTTCATAACTAACTTAGAAAATCAAACTATATAAAGATTATTAATAAATTGTAAACATTATTAATAAATTGTAAACATCAACAAACCATAATAATAAAAACTCATTACCCCAGTGATCATATCCCTTCACTATTTTACATTAGATAATAATCTATTCATAAAAACCATAAAATCAATAACATTTATTAGCCCAATTATTAACTTCTTAACCCTAATTAGATCTCCTATCTTTCCACATTACAAATAACAACTACCAATTAACCTTATATTTATTGTAACTGTGTAGTAACAAATAAATCAAAAGATTTATATACTAAAATAAACTATTAAACCTATGGCAAATAAATTAGTTGACTATGCAAAAGCAGCAGCATTAATAGGAGTATCTTTTGCAGGAATAGGAATCGGCTCCTATTATTTATTTAATCCAACTTCTCCATTAAATCCTTCTACACCAAAAGTTCAAAGATTAGAAAAAAAATTAACACAAAAACCAAAACCTACAATAACCTCACCAACATCTTCAAAACCAAATACTCTTGAAAAAGAAGTTTCAACAACTCCTAATCTAAGACAACCACCTTTTGACCTAGATTCCCTAAGAGTTGGAGCATATACAAAAGACAATCCAATATATGTTTTCACAGATGGAAATGAACCTGACAGCACAGACCTTCCCTATTTATTATTAGGAAGAAATAGTCTTACAATAGGATCTTCTCCAGATAGTTTTAGTCCAAGTGTTCAAATATTACCAGGAAACAAATACATTGATATTTCTGATGAAGAATTTCTAGTTCTCCAGACAATTGGGGGAAAACAAGGAGGAAAATTAACACTAGAAAGAAGAGATTCAGAAGGAAAAATTCCAAGAATAACTTCAAGAGGAGAAGGCTATAACATATATTCAGGAGAATGGGGTGTGAGATATAATGAAGAAATAGGAAAAACAAGAAAAGGTCCTATAATGAATGAAAATCCTTATAAAACAAGAGCAAGAAAAAGCTTTCCAGTTCAGGTTGTAACCCTAAACAAAGCAGGTAATAGACTCCAAGATTGGGATATTGTTATTGACAGTGATGGAAGAGTTCAAGAAGGAAATCCAAATGAATTAGAACAAGAATATAGTTTAAGGAATGGAAAATTAACTTCCTTAAGACTTGCTTATCAAAGACTATCAAAGCAAGAAAAAGAAGATTTAAGAAACAACATTCTAGGAAAAATAGTTCCAATTATAAATCCTGAAACAATTCCAACACCAGAACCAGCTTCAAAACCAGTACCAATAACAAATAACTGGGAATTTAATCCTCATCCAAGAGACAATACAAATGTTCATGACAGTTATATAGCCCCCAAAAAACCAGTACCAAGATCACCAATATTTTTAAAAAGTAAAACAAAAGCAAGTTACAATGGAGAAGTCTATAAAAGAGTTCCAAATACAAATAAATACATAGCACCTTCTGGAAAATTTTTCCTAGTTGATTAAAATGACAGACATAACAAGAAGACAAAGTTTAGCAAGAATGTTAGAAAAAGGACTAGAAGTAGCAGCAGGAGCAGCATTACTTTTACCATCTCAATCAAGAGCACAAGAAATAATCTACACTCCAGAACACCTTTTAAAAAGAGAATTTGACCAAAAAGAAGCTCAATGGAGAGAAAATGTAATAAACTATACAAACAACAGACCTCTTATTGACTATACATCTATTCCATTATCACCAGAATTTGACATGAATGATTTAATAGCAAGCCTTGGAGGAGAATGGGATGCAATGCCGCAATCAAGAAAAGATACAACCTATAGATCATGGTCAAGAACAGGATTAAACAGTAGAAGAACAATATGTACAATTAATCAAAATCCTTTTAGATATTTTAAAGAAAGATTAACTCAAGAACAGCAAGACCAATTCAATGAATTTAATGCAGCATTTTTAAAAGCAATGAAAAACTATGCAAGCCCATCTTCTCAAATCTTTGCCACAAGAGATGGAAGCACAACATCCTATTTTGCAAGGCACCATCCATGGATATGGCTTGACAGAGCAACTGTTCCAGGAAGAATAGTTCTTTTCAGACAAGGATATATAGACAACCCTCAACAAGTAAGGCTTAATTTCCCAAATATCCAAAAACTTGCAGAACAAGCATTCTTAGAAAGAGACGCTGAGATTACAAGGGGTTTAAGGCAGCAATAAGCAATTCTAATAATATTACTACTATATAGTAACATAAAAACAAAAGATTTATATACTAGCGATACCTATAATAATTATCAATTTGAGTTAAAAAAACTCAAAAAATTGGAGACAAAAATGACAAGAAAAAGCCTATTAACTAAAGCAGGAATTGCAACAGCATTAGTTGGTACAATATTGGGTATAGGCTATGTTGTTAAAGAAGCAAGAGAATATAGAGATTTTTGCACACATTACGAACAATATGAACAGCTAAAAGAAAACTCTCCAGAAATGCTAAGACAACTAAGTGGAGATCTAGCAGATTACATGCATCAAGAAAAAATGTTTTCTCAAGTAAAAACACCAGAAGAAATAGAAGCAGCAAGAAAAGCCTATGATGCTAGCCATAATGTAAAATATGGGACAAGCCAAGACAGAGTAATACCCCTAACATCAAATGGAATAACAACTCAAGATGCAAGACCTCAAAAATAATTTTAATTTTTTTCTTTTTTACTATATGAACAATTATTTTTTACCAAAGGTTCTTTCTAATAAATCTTTCCAAAATAAATAATCATAACCTAATTGGTTTTCAGTTCTTCCAAAGTAATTTATCCATAATTTTTCAGCATATTTACCAGGACCAATAAAATTAGGTATTCCATTTCCATACCACAATGCACTAAGTGAACCAATAATACCAGGATCATATTCTGTAACAGGCATTCTAGCAGCAGGAGTATGTGCCAAAACATTTAAAAAATCTTGAACAATCACTGCAGTTGAAGTAGGATTTTTAGCATCAGAACCTAATTGAACTTCTTTAAAACTTCCATCTGGATTAAAATAAAAAATAGATGGAGTTGAACCAGGATTATTCTTAAATCTTAATCTTAATTCACCACCAGCAATTTTTAAATTTTGAGAAAAATCAGAAATAATTCCCTGTATTCCATCAAGAGTATTTTGACTAATTGAAGCAGGCATATCTAAACTTACAATCTCTTTATCAATCTGTGCTTTAATGAAATCCAATATCTTTTGCCTATCTGAATCAGTAATTCTAGAAGGACTAATAGAAAAAGCACCGCCCACAGGAACAAATGCAGCAATCTCAAATTCAAAAGGAGTTTTCATTAATTCTTTTGTTAAATCATCCCTAGTACCCTCACCAACCCTTGTCCTAAGACTTTCTAATTGATCTAAGGGAATATACATAGACAAATCAGTAGAACTTCCCATAGGACCTAGATTAGTTGATCTCCCAGCTGTAAATTCTCTTGACTTGCCAAAAATTTGTTCTCCAGCAGAATTTCCAGTAAGAACAAAAGTTTCACCAGAAGTTCTTCCCTCATTTATCACACTTATATCATTGATTTTAAATAAACCCTTTGTAGGCGCAGAAAGATAAAGAATCTGGCCATCTTTAAATTTCAATGAACTAGTCCCAATTTTAACATTAAAACTTTCAGTATCATAACCAGTTAAACTATTAAGATTTTTCAAAACTTCAATCCGTCCATTTCCACCAATATTAAAATTTTCACCATTAATATTTAAAAAATCATTTTGCAAAGAATCAACCTTAAGATCATTATTTTCTCTTCTAAGATAACTATTCTTTTCATAAAAAACTTTATCTATTGTATTATAATTTACAATTTCTCCTAAATTTGCTTTTTTTATTAAACCCTGCACTTGAGTTCCAGATTTACCATAAATCTCCCCAAGAACTCCTTCATCTAATTTACCAGAAACAGAGATTAATTCACCACTATTGATACCTTCTTTACTAACATGAGTAACTTTTCCTGTTTCATCAAAAATAAACTGAACTCTTCCAACAGCACTAGCTTTTTTTGTTTCATGAACACTAAAATCATTTCCTTCCCAAACACTCATCTCTTTATAATCAATAAAACTAATTTGTCTTGTAGGCAACTCTCCAAAATTAACAATAAAATTTTCAGTAGTAGAACCAACCTTTACATAATCATTTCTTGTAAATTCAGTTCCTCTTAATAATAATCTATCATCATAAAAACTAACAACACTTTCACTTTTTTCACCACCCTTTCTTCCAAAATAAAAATCCCCTAATCTAATTCTAGTTCCATCTTTATCATTACCAGTAATTGAAAAACCATTTTCTCCAATTGTAATTCTTCCAGTTCCACCCAAAAAATTAAAATCAGCAATTCCAAATGGCCCAGCAATTTCTTTTTTATCTTTGTTTTGAGCAATTTGTTTTAATATTTTTTCAACAGTTGGACCCTCAATACCACTAGCTGTTGACCTTTGAAATAAAGAATCAATTTGATTCTGTTGAAGAGCTTTTCTAAGCAAAGAATCAGAACTAGAAAGTTTTGAAATAAAAGTAAGGTTTCCATTTTTATCAGTAGCACCTGCTCCTAAAGCAATTTGTTGCCCAGTACTAAAATTCAAAATAAAAACTCCTTTTTCTCCATCATATTCTAATCCTTTCACACCTTTTGGAAGATTCTCTAAATTAATCCAAACTTTTCCATTTCCAACAATATATCCAGACCATTTTAAATCACTGCTTCCAAAACCAGTAACTTTTTCTATTTCAGACCTTAAATCAACACCACTGTGTTTTTGAATAAGTGTTTTTAATTTTTCCAAATCAATGCTAGCAAGTCCAATATCAAGACTAGGAATTCCTTGCTTTTTCATTTCTTCTAAAAAACCTATTCCAAGACTTGTACCAAGAACCTTTTCTATAGCAGCTCCAATTTCTCCACCACCTTTGAATAAATCATTAACTTTAGTTAACTTTTGTATAACAATCTCCTGAGCAATTTTTTCAGCAAGTGCATCCCTACTATATGAATACCCAGGCTCTTTTTTAAGAGATTCTTCCCATATTTTTTGTTGATCTTCAGGAGAAAGTTTCATAAAATCAATAATCCCATTTTTCTTATCTTTCAAAAAATCTTCCAAAGTCTTATCAGTGCTAGCAGCAGAAACAAATCCAATCATACCAATAAGTAAAACTATTAATAAACTTAAAATTAATATTCTTATTCTCTTTTTTTGTATTTTAATCATATTCATTTTATTGTCCCATAGTCTTTTGCAGTTCTTTTAACTTTTTTAAATCAGGCAAGCCATAATGTTTAAATGGATTATAATTACTATTCAATATTAAATCATAACCTCTCATAAACATCCTTAATGCAGGTTCAAGTGACATTGTTTCTCCATTTCTATTTACAAACTGTGTAGCTCTAACACCATTAATACTAATATATTGTGGAGTTATTTCAACATTATTATTTTTCGGTTGATTAGAGCTTTTACTCATAAAATCAAAAATAGCTTTCATAGATTCAGGATATTGTGCAATAAATTTAACATCCCCTAAAATTAAAGGGGGAGTTACACCTGATTCAGTCATAAAATCAAACATTTTATCAGATACCTTAACACCATTTTGAATATTTTCTTTTCCAATAACTTCATCCATCCAAGAGGACATTTTATCAATAAGTGGGCCTGCTTTTTCACCAAGAATTCCAGTTGGAAAACCTTTTGGAAGTTTGGGATTTATGAATTTCTTTTTTAATCTTCCACCAAATAATCCAGTAATATCATCACTAGCATCAGTAATAGTTATTTTAGAATTAGGATTAGCCCCAATATCAGAATCAATTGGCTTAGTTACAGTAGATCTTACAAAAGGATTATGTTTAATAAGTCCTGCAGTAAGTTCATATTGATAACTAGAAGTTTTTTCAGGATTATACAATGTATAACCAAAATACTTACTTGAATCTAATCTAAAATAATTCATAGGATTTTCATCATTAGAATTAACAATTTTACCAATGTTTACAAAACTACCTACAGGAGGATTTGTTAGAACATTTGTTTTTTTACCATCAAAAGTCATAATAGTTTGTCCTAAATTCCTAAGTTCAATGATATTTCCACTATCATCATTTTCAGATTTAGTGCTTGTTGCAATAAATTCTCTTAAAGGAACTTGGGCATCAAAAGTAATCCTTTTATTTCCATAGGCATGAATAGTATTCAAATAAGTATCAATAACAATTCCATTTCCATTTTGTTGAACAAATCTTTCTGCTTTCAAACCTTTTAAAATATTTCCTGCCTGCATATCACTTAAAACTCCTTGTTCAAATTTAGTTTTTTCTTCACTTATTTTTCCTTCAACATTAGAAACCATTGCAATAATAGCATTTGCAATTCCTTTTTTCTGCTCTTCAGGAATATTTTGGATTTTTCCAAGCCATCCTTCTCCAAGCAAAGCAGTTCTTAGACCTTCCCTATAATCAACAGCACTACCTCCTTTAGCTATGCTTTCCTGAATTTTTGCACGAAAATTAAATTGATCAATCATTTTATTTATTTCTTCAGAATTAAACTCTGGAATAGGTTTTTGACTTGTTCCACCTAATTTATTTCTTGCTTCAATTGCAGCATTTAATTTATCCTTAACATCCCTTATATTATCATTATCAGCAAAAGTCCTGAAATCATCACCTGAAATAACTTTTTTTAAATAATCCTTAAGCAAGTCTTCAGTTACCTTATAATCACCAGTAACTACTTGTTTTAATTTTTCAGAATCACTCAAAAGAGTTCTCATAATACCATTTAAGTTTTCAGAAGAAATCCTTGCAACTTCTTCTCTTAATCTTAATTCATCAGCAGTAAAACCACTGGATTTTCTAAATAAAAGATAATCTGCTATGCTACCACTTGATTTTTCAAGATTAGAAGTAACCGCAGCAATAGCTTTTTGCAATTGACTTTTATATTCAATTCCCAAATCAGGATTTTCAAGTTCAGATTTTAAAATATCAATTAATTGAGCACTAACTTTTTCAAGATTCATGCTAGATTTAATTTCTTCAAGAGTTTTTGTTTTCAAAGAATCAATATCAATCAAAGAATCAATAATCCCCTCTCCTTTTTGAAGAACAGCTTCAGTTACAGCAACCCTATCTCCTCTAACAATAGCATCAATAAAAGAATTTTTAACAATTGAAACACCTATCATTTCATCCCTTGCAAGAAAAGCACTACCCATATCATCTACATAAACCTTAGCATTCTGACCTGCAATAATCTCTCCATTTGCATTAAATGACAATGTCGCAACTTCATCATTTATTTTAGCACCAGGTTGATTTTTATTATGTTCTTCAACATACTCTCGACTATCTAAACCAGAATTTGCAACACCATTTAAAGAATACCATTGTTTATAGGCATTCATAACCTTTCCACTAGAATCAATAGTAACTAAATCAGCTCCTGAAGATAATTCTATTTTAGGATTTCCTTTTTCATCATAATCAACAGTGACTGTGCCTGTTTTCTGTTCATCAGTACCGTATAAAACACTAATCATTTTTTGAGTAGCAACCCCCCCTCCGTTCTTGCCAAGAGAACCAATATCAGTTCCATCAAACTGACTAAGAACTGATTTTAATTTATCCCCATAAGTTGGATTATTCAATGCACTAGTTAACATCTCCCTAGTTGCTTGAGGAAGATCTTTTTCATTAAGTTTTAAGGTTTTCTCAACTGTTTTTCCAGAATTATCTCTAAAATCATACTTAACAAGAAATTGTTTATTTTTATCATCATAAATTATGCTCTTTAAACCCTCATTCATCCTAGTACCTACTCTTTTTCCATCAGGCCCAATCAATTCTCCAAAAGCATCACCAACAGTTCCGCCTTTTAAAACAACATTTACCTTACCATATCCAGTATTAAATAAAGATTTTATTTCACCAGTATCAGTAAATTCAACTTCGCTAAGCCATCTAGGAAGATTATCCAAATCAACCCATGTTTTTAATTTACCATCCTTATCAGCTACACCAAATTTATTTCCAGACCAAATTAATTTATCAGCAGCTTCCTTGTTATCACTTATTTTTATTTTTTGAATTCCAACCTTAGATCTATCTTTAAAAGTACCTTCAGGATATTTTTTATCAAATAGCTTAGTTGCAATTATCTGAAAACTTTTTTCCTGCTCATCTTTACCAAGAACTTTCCAGAATTTGTTTTTTGCCTCATCACCTATTAAATTTACTCCTTTATCATCTTTTTTTATAAACGAATCTAAAAATTTATCCCGAGTCTTTGGATTTTTTGCAATAGCTTCCTTATATCCTTTAATAAATGCTTCTGGATTATCTTTTAAAACTTTTTCCTGAACAATAGGTTGCTCTTTTAAGAATTCATCAATATTAAGCCCGTATTCATATGCTTTTTTCTCCGCCTCATTAGGAGTAGAACTAGATGTAGAAGTTGAAGTAGAAGGAGTTTCAGACATTATTAAATTAATCAAAGAAAATATAGACAATAAAATAAAAACTAATATTATAAAAAATATTATGTTATTGTTATGTCTTTCATTTTTCATTCTAAAATTTATACCAAACTAGTAGGCATTTTAACAGGATATTTATTCAAAAATTCAAATGCAATTGGAGGAATCTCAGTTGTATTCTGAGAAATAACATATAAGGTTGATGCTCCATCATCAAAATTAAGCATGTCAAAATAAAGTCCTCTTTCTTTGACCATTTCATCAACACAACTTATACATATATATTCAGAATCTTCCTTATGAGAATTTATAACATATTTTGCAACTTCCAGCATAGAATATAATTTAGATTCAATCTTAACATCATTATCCCTAAGTTGAAGTGTAAATACCTTACTCTCCTTAGATATACTAATTGGCATATCAATATTAAAAGAAACTCCTTGCTTGTCTATTTTAGCATGAGTCAAAGATTTAATAAAATAATCTAATTTAAAGCTAGGATAATCAAATTCATCAAAACAACTTTTAAGATTATCATCAACATACATTCCCAGTTGCTTTTCAATTTCTACATCACTTGGCATTGAAAACTTGCCTGAATTATAATAATAAGGAATAAAAGCCCAGCCTAAATCAAAATTAGATTTAGGTGCTAAATAATACCCTCCTTGAATTCCAATCATTTCAACAGCATCTTCAGAAGTGAATTTCATACAATCAGCAATAGAATTTCTAATTTCATCAAATTGTGCCTGAACCTGAGCATCAGAAGAAAACTCCCCATTAAAGCTATTTGTTTTCTTTGTTAAAAAAAATGTAATCAAAACTCCGCCAACTAAAAAAACAGCAATTATAATAAATACAGATATCTGAGCAATCCTATTCATATCCATCCTCTTTTTCATGAATAAATAAAAATTACAAAGTATTTAAAGCTTATTAGATTTAGCAAAGATATCAGAAAAACAATGTGCCACCTCCACTTAAACAGGCTGAGTCACAATTCAAATAGTTTGAATTGATTATCAATTCAAAAAATAAAATCTTATTATTATGAACTATTTTTCCTCTTGCTATCCATAT
>JAGVWZ010000036.1 GCA_018304045.1 Candidatus Pacearchaeota archaeon
TTTAACACCTACTACATCGAGATGATATAATCTTCCATCTACTTCTATTACGTCGTCAGCTTTTTGTTCTAATAACGTAGCTTTTAATCTGAAATTTTCATCTACCATAAAATTATTCTAATTAATTAGTTTTTAAAATTTTATATAAAAGTGGACCTGCCGTCTTCTAGGCTATTTTGGTATATTTAAGTAATTTTGTTTTTATTATACAAAATAATAAATTACCGATGCTGTTTAGATTTATAAATATGCCTATAATTTATTAGCTATATAATTATTTGATAATATTTTGTATTTTCATCTCAATTTTCCTGTTTCTTCAATAAATTATAAAACTCTCCTTTCTGAGCTACAAGCTTATCATATGTGCCTTGTTCAGAAATTTGCCCATTATTTATCACAATAATTCTATCCATATTTCTTAAAGTTGACAAACGATGAGCAGAAATAATTAAAGTTTTATCTTTTAATTCTTTATCAAAAGCTGTTTGAATCTTCTTTTCTGTTTCATAATCTAAATTTGAGGTAGATTCATCAAATACAATAATATCGCTATCTTTGTAAAGTGCACGTGCAATACCTAATCTTTGCTTCTCACCTCCAGAAAGTCTAACACCTTTTTCCCCAACTAAAGTCATATCTTTATACTTCAACTTTCTTATGATGGGAATGCACTGACTTATTTTAAGTGCCTGGCTATATTTTTTATAATTCTTATTGCCAGGAACTGATAAAAGAATATTATCCTTAAAAGTTATATTAAACAACTCAGTTTCCTGGGGAACAATTGAAATTTTATCTACAATAGAATCTTTTTTTAGCCCTACTACAGGTGTAGAATCAAAATAAATCATTCCAGTTTGAGGCAAATATAACTTAAGTAATAACTTAAACAAAGTTGATTTTCCGCTTCCAGACTTACCAACAATTCCAATTCTCTCTCCACGATGAATAACTAAATTAAAATTATCCAAAACTTCTTCATTTTTGTATTTAAATCCAACATCTTTAATAGTTATTTTTGACCAATTTTTAAGTTCTTTAGCATTAGCCTCATCATATGTAGGAATTGAACGATAAATTTCAGTCATCCTATAAAGACTGTATTTTATTTCAATAATTTTCTCTAAATTATTTGAGATATCATTAAGCACAGACTGCATTCTCCTTATATATTCAATATAAATTACAATAGAACCAATAGTTAATATTCCGATTAGAATATCCTTTCCAACAAAAAAGATAAATAAAACATAAAAAAAGGCTGAAATAAGCTGTATAGTTATCCATTTAAAATTGTTTATTTTTCTTCTTGAGGTTTTTACATTTAGAATTTCTTCTTCTTGAAGGGCAATTTGGTTATTTAATGATTTTTCAATACCTAACGATTTAACAGTTGCAATATTAGAAGAATATTCGTAGGCTTTTCCAGAGGCTTTTTCTTTAGCAATTTGTACTTCTAATGTTTTTTTAGCTATTTTCTTATTTAAGGTAATTTCAACACTTAAATAACAAAACATAAAAGCCAATGCAATAAAAAAATATTTCCAGTCAAGATAAGTTAAAATAATAAGAATTCCTATAAGGGTAATAACCATATCAACCCCCCGATTAATATAAAGATCCATAAATGAACCCAAAGAACTAATACCCTCATTAATTTTCTGCATTTTATTTCCAGTATTTTCTTTATCATGCCATATTAAATCTCCTTCCATTAATTTTTTGAATGAATCAACTTTTGCATCTTTTTGAAGATCATTTGTTAAACCCCCGAAAAAATATTTAGACCTAAGTCTAAGAATAGTAGAAACTATCATTATAGCTGCTAAAGCTCCAAGGTACCAATAAAATATTGTTGTCGATTGTCCAGCAGAATATTTTGTAAAAAAATCTATAATTTTAGAAAGAATAATTGCCGGAATAAGACCGAGCGCAGAAGATATTGCGAGCAATACAGTAAAAAATATAAATTTACCTTTATACTTTTTTAAAAAATACCACAAATCTTTTCCAAAATCTATTGTAGAATATTTCGGCTTATTCTTTAATAGTTCTGCTAATCCTACTTTCATTTCATGCTCTCTCAATAATACTAATTAATTTAGATTTATAAAAGTTCATTATTACTTTCTTTTCTTTATACCCTCAAAAATCTGGAATATCTCTCCACATTCTTCAAGATGTATAAAATCAGAATATTTTTTCAATTCTTTGAAAACTATTTCATTATCATGAAAGTTGACAGTTACATTTGTTAATCTTCCCTGAGGCAAATTATAATCTCCAACTGTTCTTTGTTCATCTCTATAATGTATCTTCTTAAAAAATCCATCAATTTCTTTTCTTTTACCAGAATCAAAATTAACTATAAAATAATTTCCTCCAGGATGTAGCATTTTAGTTATAGTTTCAAGAGAAGTTCTTAAGTCAGGAACATGGTGTAAAACCATACTTGATATAACCTCATCAAATATGCCTCCTCTGTTTAAAGGAATTGCATTGGGTAAAGAACCAAATCTTAACATTCTTTCTTGATTAAAATCAGGAACTTCTTCATCATCAACTAATGGAATTTCATATTTTTCAGTAGCATACTCTAAAGCAACTCTTGAAACATCTAATCCTAAATAATGTTGATTAGGTTTTAAGTGAGGGATAACTGCATTTCCTGGACCACATCCAATATCTAAAATAAATCTTCCTTTTTCTATACTTTTAACTTTTTCAGCAATTCTTGGATGTAAATGATCTTCTCTATATTTATCTTCCCCAGAATGTAAATTATCCATCCAGATTTTATTTTGTGCTTCTAATTCATTATACCAATCATTAAACTTTTCAACATAATTCCATCTAGAAATCGGAAAGTCTTGAGGCCTTTCTTCAACATATCTCTTCCAAAAAACTCTCATTTCGGGAGAAGTATATGGTAATATAGGGCCAAGTTCAGTCATTCCTTCATTGTGTTTTATAGTTTTCATTTTCATTTTTATCACTTAGAAGTAGAGATAAATGTTACATATATTAAATTAATTAGGTAATATTTTTACAAAAGGTAACTTTAAATAGCAAAATAGTTATAATAATAAAATATGGACGAACTAGATAGAAAAATTTTATATGAAATCTCGGAGAATGCTAGAGAATCGCATAATGTTCTAGCTAGAAAATTAAGATGCTCTAGGGAAGTATTTGATTATAGACTAAAAAAATTTCAAGATCAAAGAATAATAAATACTTATCAAGCAAGGATTAACATATCTAATTTTATTTATGGAGGTTATATACTTTTAATTCAAACTATTAACTTAAGTAAAAAATCAGAAAAATTAATCCTAAATAAAGTCAAGTCAAATCAAAAAACTCAATTTATTGGTAATATTGGAGGAGAATATGACTTAATTATTGGTTTTACTACTAAAAATATTAATGATTTGTATGATTATATTAATTTTATTAATTCTTGCTTTGGAAAATCAAAGTCTAAATCCCTTCTTTTAACAATGGTTAAAGAGATTAAAGATTCTTATAAAAGTCTTTTCTCAAGTTCAGAAGAACCGAATAATATTGTGAGTATGCCAATTATTTCAATTAAAATAAAAATTGATGATATTGACAAAAAAATATTAATTGCCTTAGGAAATGATGCCACTCTAGCCAGCTGGAAAATTGCAGATAAAACAAAAATCAGTGAAGTAGCCATAAGGAAAAGAATAAGTAAATTAATAGATTCTAAATTAATCCTTGGTTTTAGAGCAATGATTGACCCATCTAAACTTGACTATCAAGCCCATGACCTCTTTATTAAAGTTAATTCAAAAAGTGAAAAAGATGAAATAGAATTAATAAATTTATTTCAATCAAGAAAGGATGTTACTTATGCAGTAAGAACTATAGGAGAATATGATTTTGTAATAAGATTATTAGTAAAAAATAACATTGAATTAAAAAATTATATTCAAGAGTTAAGAAATAAGTTTCCAGATATAATCTCAAATATCATTTCACAACCCCTATTTGAAACAATTTACCATACTCAATTAGCAGAGAGTTTTTTGGAATAATTAATTAAAGTTATACCTATAAATCAATAAGTTTTTCTATTTTGTACGTATAATTATTCTTTCAAATATTCGTACTCTATTTTTATATCTGACCTGGCTTCCAAAAGTTTTGCTTCTGTACCTTTTTTATGAATGACAATTATAATTTCATTTAAATATTACATTTAAGTCTCTTGTATTATTCTTGTATAATGCAAAAACTACCCCTTAAATATACCAGAATGGATAAGTGGACCTGCTGGGAATCGAACCCAGGCCCCATCCTTGCAAAGGACGAATTCTACCACTAGACTACAGGCCCATATAATTATGTAAGAATATTAGTTTTTAAAGTTGTGGTTGTTAGATTCATAAAAACCTCTCTGTGGTTTTTATTTTTAAAGATTGTTAGACAATCTTAACATCCACATATTTAATTAACATTTATTATTTAATTTATTTTAATTATTATAATAGACTGACAAATTTTTCCCTTGGTAAAATTTGATATTGTGAGTTTTAACATTTATCAAAGTAACATTTAATAAGATTATTTCTATGGAATTTGATGGCTGTTAAAATAACTTATTTTGTTCACGGAACAACTGTCGATAATGAAAAAGAAATATCGTCTGGATGGAAAGATGTTAAACTTTCTAATCTTGGTGTTAGACAATCTAAAGAATTACCTAAACAAATAGGTAATAAAAAATTTGAGGTTGTATTTTGTTCTGATTTAAAGAGAGCTGTTGATTCTGCTGAAATTAGTTTTAAGGGAAAATTTACAATTATTAAGGATAAAAGATTGAGGGAATGTAATTATGGGGATTATAATGGGAAGCCTTCTGAAATTGTTGAACAAATGCAAGAAAAATGTATTACTAAAAGATTTCCAAATGGCGAAAGTTATGAAGATGTTAAAAAAAGGGTTAATGAATTTTTAATTTTCTTGAAAAAGAATTATGATGGAAAAAATATAGCTATTGTTGCTCATAAAGCTCCCCAACTTGCTTTAGATGTTTTAATTAAAAAAATGAGTTGGGAAGAGGCTTTTAACAATGATTGGAGACAAAGAAAAGCATGGCAACCAGGATGGGAATATCAAATATTTTAGTTGATTCTAAGAAATTATTAATCATAAACTCTGACTTTAATATTTCCTTCTATTTCAATTCTTCTTCCATTTCTTCTTAATCCTGAATAAATATCTCCCATTAATAAATGCAAAGA
>JAGVWZ010000026.1 GCA_018304045.1 Candidatus Pacearchaeota archaeon
TTCTTTATTTCCTGTTTCTCTTGCAGGTATTGGGGTAAATTTGAACTTAGGAGATGAAGTATTTTCCGGTGTATTTGGAACAATTCTTAATATTAATACTGGTGGATTTTCATAATATTCTTGCATTAGGGTTTTATTATTGGGTTTTATTATACGTGTTAGCATTGTAAAATCATCAGACTGATTTTTATATCCTGTTTTTACAATATCTGTTGGAACTACATGTGTATTTATTATAGCAGTACTTATTCCATATTTTGGAAGTATTATTTTGAGTTGGTCTATTATTTTTTTATCTAATGTTTTGTCTGCTGTTAAAATTGTTACAATAGGAGAATTGAATTTGCTTTCTGAGATATTAATATTATCATTGTTTAATGGGCTGTCCATTGCAGCATAATACAGAAGTCTTCCATTTACTTTTGGAGATACAGAAGTACTTTCTCCTGATTGAGGTCTTGAATATAAATATGGCAAGTAACTATAGTAGGTTGATTCTGGAGGTGTTAATGCAATCATTACAATTGCTTCATCACTTCTCATCCTCCACATGCTTTCCCAATTATCTTGTTGTGATAGTCCTAAATCTTGAAGAATCTCAGGAGCCATTGGTATTGTGCTTGTTGCATATTCACCTGGAGCTCTTTTAACTAAGTATATTCCGTAAGGAGTATCTGGATTATTTCCTGAACACGAGCCTGTGTCTCTTATTGCATAGAGACAATATTCTTTAAAAAAATAATAGAAAAATCCATCCTCTGCCCAATAATTGTTTGATTGAAAATAGTTTTTTAATTCAGATTTTACATTTTTTAATACCTCAAAATCAATTGGAGAATAGATAATCTTTCCTGTTGAGATTGTTTTTGATTCTTTGATAATCATTTTTGGAATTGTTAGTATCACTAAAATCATAAGAATAATCGCTATTACTGATATCAATAAAAAGTTTGTTTTTTTATGCCTCTTTTTCATAGATTAATAAGATTTAGCAATCTTATAAATATTCTTATTGCGTTACTATATAAATGTTTAAAACAAATAAGGATTATTTTAGAAGATGATTCCTGCAACAGCTGATGATAGGTTAAGATTAAAAATTTATAGGCAATTAGAAAAAAGTTCTTCTCAATTAAATCCCTCTGATTTTGCTTTGGTTTTTAGACAGACATATGAAAAAGAAAAATATGCAAAACATTGGTTTTCTAATTCAGGAGAAAAGTCTCTTGAAGATGAGCTGTTGAATTTTGCATACACTTATCTTAATTCTCCAGAAAATAAAAAAAGACATATTGATGCAAATGCATTAAAAGTTATAAAAAAGAGGAATAAATGCAAGGGAACTGATTCTATTGCTATTAGCTATTTTCGAGTTTATAATGATATGAAAAAAGGGCTTACAGAGTTAATGAATGGTATTGCTTATATTGAAGATCAAGTAGAATCAGATGGCATGGAAAATTTAGATTTTGAGGATAATACTCTTGAAGGCAAGTTAATTAAACTTGCTTTAACATGCAAGCGCGTTCCTGAATCTAAAAAAAGAAAAATTGATTATCAAGCTCTTGATTTAATTATGAGGTGTTCTTCTTGTAAAAATAGTCCTGCATTAGTAAGATATTATTATGGTTTTTATAAAGGGCAGATAGAAGAATAATTATTTTGAATTAGCATCTTATTTATAAACTGATTTTTATTATTTTTCCTATGACACTTGATGAAAGATTAAAACAAATTTATGAATGGGGGGTTCCTCATCTTGTTAGAGGCGGGCATTCTATGGGGGATGGAAATTCAAGTTATCAGGTTGTTGATATGCATGGAGATGTTCCAGAAGTTTTGCTTAAAAAAAATTGATCATACTCCTTTTTTTGATGATACTGAAGCAGTATCTGATCCTAAATATGCAAGTGCATTATCAAGGGCAACAGGGGATATAGTAACTCCTCGGGTATTTACTGAGGATACTCGTGGTAGCAGTATTGATATGAGCAAAGTTGAATTTCATGCTATTTATAATCCTAGAACTAATTGGACTCATTATTTTGCTTTGCCTAGGAAGGGATTATAACTAGATATAGAAATACTAATTCTTTATTCTTCTTTCTTTAGGCATGAAATTTGTTATTCTTTCTTCTGTGGATTTTCCACAGCCAATGAATTCATTTTTATGTTTTAGTATTTTCCAACTTCTGTCTGTTCTAATTCTAGAATGTTTTTAGATATTTGATTTTTTAGTAATTGAACTCCATCAAGGGTTAATCTTATGCCATCGTTTTCCCATTTTGCGAAATATAATCCTATGTTTTCAATTCTTAATTCATTGTTCAGATGATAGAGTTCTTCTTTTAATAAATTTCCAGAATATACTCTTAATTTCTCTTTTCCAAACTGGATTATTAAATAGGGGAGTTTGGATATGCCAAATTGTTCATTTAGTGCATTTATTATTCTTTTTTTGTCTGTTGAGGTTAGGGGTTTCATTTTTTCTTTAATACATAAAAATATATTTTTTCTCCAAATATTATCTTTTTATTTTTTTCATGCTCTTTTATTACTTCTTTGAGTTTGTTATCGATGGTTTTATTAAACTTTAAGTTAAACCATAGTTTCATTGCATTTTTGAGAACCCTAAATGCTGTTTTTTCATTCGGATAAGTATATTTGGTGTTGATATCTCTCTTTTTTATTAAGGTGAATTTTTTAGTTAATAATTCTAAAAATTTATTCTTTTTTTCTTTATCTTTTTTAAATGATTTTTTAGTTAATTTATTAATTATTGTTTCATAATCTGAATTATTATCTGGAATTATTATAATAAGAATAGTCTCTTTTGGCAGATATTTTTCTATTAAATTAATTAATTTAATATTTATAACAGGCCAGGCAAATATATACAAATTAAAATTATTATATTTTTTTATATAATCTTTTATATTCATGTAAATGAATTTAATATTTTTTCTTTTGTGCTTTTTAAAATAAGTAATTAATTCTTCATTATTATCGAGGGCTATTACTTCTTTTGCATATTTTGATATTGGAAATGATAATCTTCCAATACCTGCTCCAATGTCTAAGATAGTCTGGTCTTTTTTTAAATATTTCAAAATGCTTTTTACTTCTATTTCCTCCAAATCATAGTATTTGCAATCTTCGATAAATGCTTTTAAGAAGTTCATAGTTTTTTCTCCATAATTGTATGCGTCATTTTAATTCCATTTTGCATCTTTTTTTCTATTTTAGTTATTTTGTAACCAAACTTTTTATAGAAAGATATTGCTGAAGGAGTTGATCTTAAATGAAGTTTTATTATTCCTTTCTTTTTAGCATAATCTTCTATAAATTCAAGAAGCTTTTTTCCTATTCCTTGCTTTAATCGGTTTTTATCAACATAAAAATTGGTTAGTCTAGTCTCATGTAGTCCTATGTTTCCTATTATCTTTCCTTTTTCAAACATATTGAATATCTCTCTTGTTTTTATTTTTTCTATTATAGATTTAGGAGTATTTCTGTTTATTACATATTCCATTTCTTCTTTTGAGTTGTCTTGAGGAAAGCTTTTAATTGTGTTTATTCTGAGATTAGAAATTTCCTTTGCATCTTCTGGTTTTGCTCTTCTTATTTTCATATTTTTCTTGCCTTAAAGATTATTGTCCTTGGAACAAATTTCATAGCTTTTATTTTATAATTTTCAGGAACAATCTCTTTTGAGGTATATTTATCTTTTATTCTTTGATCAGGTTCTTCTATTCTTTCTAGTATAAATCCTGCAGAGATTAGATTATTCACTAATTCACTAATCAGGTGATAATAAGATACATATGTCCCCTTATAACAAGTTTCGTATCTTCCATTTTTATAATAACATTTTTTTATTCTAAGAGTTTTGCTATCAATAATTTTCCAAAATGGATGATTCGTGCTAAAAACAAATATCCCTTTTTTCTTTAATACCCTATATACTCCTTTGAAACACTTTTTTAAATCACTTATATAAAATAATGCCCATGAAGAAAAAACAATATCTTGGCTATTTGATTTAATTTGATGTAAATTTACCATATCTCCTTGTAATAATTTAATTTTTACTTTATTTTTTTCTATAAGGCTTTTAGCATATTTTAATTGTTCTTTGGATAAATCTATACCAATAACATTTGCTCCTCTTTTTGCAAAGCCAATACCACATTGAGCTCCACCACAACCAATTTCAAGTACATTTTTCCCTTTAAGATTGCCTATTAATTTAAGTTTATTTTCAGTAGGAACTGCTGGACCATAAGTAATTCCAATTGGAACTTTAGATTCTTCTTGAAAAGTCTTAGAATTATCTTCCCACCATTTTTTTATTTCTTTACTCATTTTTCTTCTCCTTTTTTATTATCACTAAGTTTTTTTATTTTACATAGGAAAAATCCTTCCATGTCATTGTCATGATGATAGATTCTGTAAGCATGTTTTAGATCTGGATGAAAGGTTTCATTTTTCCATTTGGATATTCCTGGACGAGTTTTTATTGGGAGAGTGATGGGAAGTATTTTTATGTCATAGTTATCAAGAAGATATTGAACAACTGATTCATTTTCTTCTGGTGAATGAGTACATGTACTGTATATCATTTCTCCATTTTCTTTTAAAAGTTCTAGTGCTTTAGATGCTAATTTTTTTTGTCTTTTTCCAAAGTTTTCCAATAGACTTTCACTCCATTCTACATAGGTTCTTGGAGAACATCTTATGTTTCCTTCTCCTGAACAAGGAGCATCAACAAGTATTTTATCAAATTTCATTCTTGTTTTTGATTTTTTTAATTTTGCGCAAAGTTCTAGGCCATCATGTCTTGTAAGTATGGTATTTGTAACAGAACATCTTTCTAAATTAGCTGAAAGAATTGAAATTCTTCCAATGTTTAGGTCATTGGCAAGTATTGTTCCTTTGTTATCCATCATTGCTGCTGCTTGGGTTGTTTTTGAACCTGGTGATGCACAGAGGTCTAAAAGGATATCATCATCCTTTGGTTGAAGAGCGATGATTGGCATCATGCTTGTGATTTCTTGGACATAGTAATAACCTAAAATATGTTCTGTTGCTTTTCCAAGTTCTCCTGGTTGTAGGATTGAATCTATTTGAACAATTTCAGGATAATGGGGAAATGGCTGATTAATTTTCCAACCTTTATTTTTTAGTCTTATTACTAATTCTTCTGGGCTAATTTTTAATGTATTAACTCTAATTGATTTTTTACCACATGTTTTTGCAACTTCAAAGAACTTGTTGACATCGTCTTCATTATCTAGAAGAAGTTTTATTCTTTCTACGAATCTTGGTTTTGGTTCATAATTTCTATTTAATGTCATGATTATAACATCAATAAAGGATATATAAAATTAAGTAAATTTTGAGTTAATATGTAGAAAATTCTACTTCCAATGTTTCTTTTGTTCTATGGTAAACATAGTCTGGAAGTTTTCCATTTAATCCTGGAATTTCTTCTGCTATATGATATTGGTGAGTGTATCTAGATGTAATATGGGATTCTTTATCTTGTCCAAATCTTAGGATTAGTTTTCTTATATTTTCTTGGTGTATTGGATCTTCAAATGCCATATTTTTTTGAATTTTAGAATGCTTTTAAATCTTATGCTTGTCTTAGAAAACATTATATTATTTTCTATAAATCTTTAAAATCTCTCTTTTTCTATTTGTTATTAATTATTAAGCATAAGAAGTATATCTTTGTTATTATGATTATCTTTAGAAAGTGTTTCCTAGATGACTTTTTTGGAGTTTTTAGAATTATTTTTAATTTAATTCATAATCAAGACTATTTACATTTTTAATGAAATCTTCCCGTATTTTTTTTGCAAAAGGATTTATTTGTTGCATATTGTTGAATAGGGCAGGAGTATCATTCTTAACAATATCAACAATATTCATGAGATCCTCAAAAGTTTTTGTTGATAATTCTATCCTTTTAATGCCTAACCTATTAAAAACCATTCCAATAAAATGAGTAAGTGCTTGAGAAACTGCCATTTCTTTATCATGGATTTCTGGAGTTGTTATTATAACTCTTAATTTAAGAGTTTCGCAAAATTTTTTTATTTTTTCAAAAGTTTTTTTATTTGTTCTTACATTTATTAAAGCTATTTTCATTCCTTCTATAGAATTTCTAGCACTCTGAGGTCCAAAAAGAGGATGGGAACCTATAATCTGAACATTCTTTGGAAGTATTCTAATCATTGCATCACATGAAAACATTTTAAGAGAACAAACATCTATAATAATTGTATCTTTTTTAAGCTCATTTTTTATATTAATAAGAGTTTCAATAAATTTTTCCATTGGAACTGCTATAATTATTATTTTACTTTGAAGTGCTTTTTCTAGACTTACAAAACTTGCACCTAATTCTCTTGCCTCATTATTCTTATCTATAATGTCAGTTACAAAAACGTCTATATTTGATAGAATTAAATGTTTAACTAAGAATTTTCCAAAATTTCCAAATCCAATAACACTAACTGTTTGTTTCATAAATTTTCCTCAAATTTTAAAGTTTCTTTCATTATTACTTTAAATATATTTTGACTAGATTCAGAATTCTTACTGAGATTACTGACTCTATTTAGAATTTCTTGCTCTCTTTTTGCTTGAAAAAAAGGGATACCTTTTTCTTTTTTTATTTTAACTACTGTTTTAACTATCTCAAACCTTTTGTCTAGGAGTTTTATTAGATCTTCATCTGTTTTGTTTATTTCTTCTCTAATTGTTTCTAGTTTGTTTATTTCCATAGATATCTCAAGATATTTATGTTAATATATATTATTGTAGAATATTCAAAAATTTAACGAAAAATATATAAATACTTGAATATTCTACAATTTATTATGAAAGATATAAAACCTAGGTTAATTGAATTATTCAAAGAAGGAAATTGCACTCCGCAAATTTCTGTTATCGCAAAAAAGCTAAAAGAACCTTCAACAACTATCCATTATAATATCAAGCGTCTAGAAGAGGAAGGTGCAATAATCTCCTATAAGGCAGTCTTTGATTATAAGAAGATTAATGAGGGTCTATGTACTTATGTTTTTGTTAATGTAGGATCTGAAGATTATGGAAATCCTGAAAAAATAATAAAAGAAATTGTAAATGATTCGAGAGTTGAAAGTATTGATGTAGTTACGGGAGAATATGAACTTTTATTGAAACTTAGAACAAAGGATATTGATGCATATTATCAGATGATGAAAGAGATGATAAAAAAATATCATTTTTCAAAAACAACTTCAGTGACTTCTCTTAAAAGTCTTAAGACAGAGTTTGTAAAAATTGAATAATCCTTCCAAGTTTGTATAATTAATAGATTATATTTCCTCCCATAAATCTTTATTAATTAAACTATTTAATTAGAATAATGGTTAAAATAGGAATTATTGGCGGAAGTGGATTAGATGATCCTAGATTACTTTCTGATTATTTTGAAAAAGAAGTAGATACTCCTTTTGGAAGACCTAGTTCTAAAATAAGTTGTGGTAAATTAAACGGTGTTGAGATTTGCATATTGGCGAGACATGGGAGAAAACATGAAATCAGTCCAAGTAAAGTTAATTATAGGGCAAATATTCATGCTTTGAAAATTCTTGGATGTGATTATATTATTGCAACTAGTGCTGTTGGTTCTCTTAGGGAGGAGATTAGGTCTGGTGATTTGGTTTTTTTAGATCAATTTATTGATTTTACTAAATTTAGAAAAAATACTTTTTTTGAAAAATATGGTGAAGTTGTTCATAGTCCAATGGCTGAACCATTTTCAAAAGAATTAAGAAAAATTTTAATTGAAAATTGTAATAGCTTAGGGTTTAGGTTTCATGAAAAAGCTACAATTGTTGTTGTTGAAGGACCAAGATTTTCAACAAAGGCAGAAAGCTTTATGTTTAGGAATTTAGGTTGTGATGTTATTGGAATGACTGCTTTTCCAGAGGTTGCATTGGCAAATGAACTTAATATCCCTTATGCAACTGTTGCAATGTCTACTGATTATGATTGTTGGAAGGAAAATGAAGAAAGTGTTAGTTTTGAAATGGTTTTGAAAACAATGAAGGAAAATGCAGACAAAGTTAAAAAATTGCTGATTGAAGTTATTCCTAAAATTGCAAATGTTAATGATGATTTTATAAAAGATAAAATAAGAACAATTGCTAATTTTCCAAAACCAGGAATTATGTTCAGAGATATAACTACTTTGCTTAAAGATAGTGAGGGGATGAATAGGGTTATTGAAATTCTTTGTAATAGGTATAAAGATAAGAAAGTTAATATTGTTGCTGGAATTGAAAGTAGGGGATTTATTATTGGAGCAATACTTGCTAATAAACTTGGGATTGGTTTTGTACCAATTAGAAAAAAAGGTAAACTTCCTCATGAGGTTATTAGAGAAGAATATGATTTAGAATATGGAAAAGATTCAATTGAGGTTCATAAGGATGCTATAAATTCGGGAGATAATGTTCTTATTATTGATGATTTAATTGCAACAGGTGGAACAGCTGTTGCAGCTGGTAATTTAATTAAAAAACTTGGCGGGAATGTTGTTGAACTTGCTTTTGTAATTGAACTTGAAGATTTAGGTGGAAGAAAAAAATTAGAAAATTTAGGATATGATGTTTTTAGTGTTGTTAAATTTGAAGGTGAGTAAGATTTTTTAAATATGAATGGGATGACTTTTTTGTTGCAATATTTCATTTAATCTTTCTCTTCCTTCAGGTGTGCAAAAATCATATTCTAGATTTAATGAGGAAATTTCAGGACCTAATTTTTTAAATACAAATTCATTTTGTAATCTTCTATGGTATTTTTCTGCAATTAGTATGTCTGATCCTCCCTCACAAGTTACTTGCAGTGAACCATCAGACCTTGGGTTTATTATTGATCCATTTTTTAATGCAATGGTTCTTATTTCTCCATTTTCTTCCCATCTTTTAAATTCCCATAACAGCAAATCTATCATTTGATTTGCTTCTCCGCCTTGCCTTGTTTCTCCCCACATTATAGCAACTGCATGCTTATAGCCATATTTTCTAGCTAGTTTTAATGCAGGACTTGCAATAACCTCTCTAAAAGTGTTTACTGCATAAACAAGGTCTGGAGTATGATTAACTATGGTTGCTAATTGGTCCCATGCGTGGGTTCCAAATGCACTTAAATAAGCTCTTCCACCCAATGGTTGTTCTGGTTTTTCGTTTATATCAAATCTTGCTAATATCTTTAATAGCGGTTCTGGCATAGTAGATTAATATTCAATGGGTTTTTAAGAATTATTGTTATGAATTTTTATTGAATTATTTTTCTTTTTGTGTGATTATTTGTTCATGAAGCCTGTCTGCCTGAAGCATGAATATTTCTAGTTTTGATTGGATTATTTGAGGAAATGCATTTCCATCTGTTTCTATTGCTAGGAAAGGTAGATTATTAATGTTTATGTTTACTTTTTCTTTACTTGCCTCTTCTTTTCCCTGTTTATTCATTTCCTTACTTAATATGGATTCTGCAACTCTGCTTGGCATGCATCCAAAAGGTCCAATTGAAATCACTCCACATGTTTGATTTATTATTTCTCTTAAAGAAACTCCTACTGTTAATATGGCCTCTCCTAAAAGGTCTTCTGAAATAAGATGTTTTGAATGGGCAAGTGTTTTTTTAACATCAACTAAATTGTAGTGGATAAGTCCTGATTTTTGAAATTGTTTTTTAATTATTTTTTCAATGTTTTCCTGTATTGCATTTGTTATATGGGTTTTTATTCTATGTTTTGTATCAACATTTATTCTTCTTGAAGATGTTTTAGCTAAATGATTACAGTAATACATGTATTCTGAAGCAGGTGTTGGTAGAACAATAAATCCTTTTTTTTCAAGTGTTTCTATTAGATTCAATCTTGAAAATTCTTCTCTTCTTACATAGACTTCTCCTACCAGTGAGATTATTTTTGCTTTTTCTAGTGGAATTGTTAATTCTATTTTTTTCAGTTCATTGGAGGTATTTCTTATTTGTTTTATTATTTTAGTTGGTTTTCCTTGTTCTATGGAATCTATTATTTTTTTAAATTCTTCATTGAATATTTTCATTGATTCTTGTTTATTTTCTGCTATTACAGTTATGGTTCTTTTAATATCTTCCATGCATTCAGAAGCTATTATTGCAATCCAGGCAATTATGAGAAATCTATTTCCAAATTCATTGTAGGATTTTTCATCATCAGAGGTCATTACTGCTGCATTTTTAATTTTTAATTTTTTTATTAAATTATTTTGATAGATGTGATATTGGCCTTGTCTACAAGGTCCTGCTCCATGGGGCATGAAGAATAAGGTTATTTCTTCTTCAGGTCTGTTATTAAGATATTCTATCATTGAGCCTGTTGTTAATATCATTGGAAGACATTCTTTACAGGTGGTATTTGCTCTTCCTGCTTTAAGAGTATCCATATCTGGGACAGGAAGTTCTTGACAGTTTATTTTTAGTGTTTTAAATGCAGAAGTTAATGCTTTTGTTGATAATTCTCCCATTGATGGAAATATTACTTTTACTCTCTTATCTGTTATTGGAATTTCTTCTTTATTGTTTTGAATTATTATTTTATTATTTTTAGAAATTATTTTTGTTTGTGAAAATTCTTCTTCCTTTTCTTTTATTAAACCTTTTTTACATAATTCTAGATAACTTTCCATTATGTCTAGAGCTGCTTCTATTCTTGTATTTATTCCTGCATCTGCAGAATGGCTATCTAATTCTAATGTTAGGGATGGTTTTGTTTTCATTATTTCTCTAAAATATGATATTATAAATGAATCAGGGCCACAGCTGAAGTTGGTTATAAAGCAACCAAATAAAAGCGGATTTTTTTTAATGTATTTTGCAGCTTTGAGTATTAAGTTTCCTGTTGCCCAGTACATGTGTGGATAAGCAAGTTCATCATCTATTGGAAGAAAATCATAGGGAATAACTATTCTGTTTCTTGATGCAAATTTATGGGGAATATTTAGGTTTGCTTCTTTTGCAAATGTATTATAAGGACGGCCAAATAAAACAATAGCTGGCTTGTTTTGTTTTTCTATTTTTTCTAATGTATCCTTTCCAATTTGCTTAAATTCTGAAAACATTTCTTTTTGTTGTTTTACTGCAAATTCATAGGATTCTTCTGCTTTTTTTTGATTGAATCCAAGTTCTTCTGCAATTTTTACAAAGGATTGTTTTGCATTTTCAATTCCTTTTGCAAATGATATAACTGGGGTTAGTAATTTTGGGAGAGATTCTTGTTTAAAAGTTGTTCTTAGATAATATGGTTCTGATTGTACAAATACACAGGCTTTTTTATAGAAATCTTCATTTTTTACTTCTAGTTCTGTTATGTGTGGAAGAAAAATATAGTCTGGCTTTTTTTTAATTAAATCTTTAAATAATCCATGAGAAATTTCAACTGGGTAGCAAAAAGAAGAGCCAATTTTTGAAGTTCCTTCAGAATCAACTTTATCTGATAAAATAACTTCCATTCCTAGTTTTGTAAAAAAATTATAGTAAAGTGGATAATAGGTATTTACTATGAATGATTTACTTATGCCAATTGTTTTTGCATTTTTTTCCGGTTCTTTATCTAATTTTTCTTGAACATATTTTTCAAAGACTAGTTTTTGTCTTAGTGCAACTAGATCATTTTCTTCTGTATCTGACTTAATATTAAATCTTAAGTTGTAATACTTATTACATGCCCCCCCAAATGGAATTTTTTTTCCATCAACTTCTAGCATACTTATCTCACATTTTCTATCACAGCCATCATTGTTTCCAAAGCATTTGAATGATGGATGGTAGGTTACTTTTCTGTTGATTAATGAATCTAGATTGAATTCTTGTTCTTCTAAAAATTTTAAGTTTATTCTTTTTTTTATTTCTAGGGCAACTCCAAATGCACCTATTAATCCAGGTTCTGGTGGCACTATTATTTTTTTCCCTGTTAATGCAGACATTGCAATTGGAACTGCTTTATTATAGCAAACTCCTCCTTGTATAAATATTTTCTTTCCCATTGGCCTATTTCCTTTTACTCTATTTGTATAGTTCATGCAAATGGAATAAACTAAACCTGCTACAATATCTTCTTTTTCTAGATTTTCATGACTAGCATTTTTTATATCTGAACTTATGAATGCTGCACATTGGTCATTAAAGTTTGGAGGATTTTTTGCTTTTAATGCAATATCTCCTATGTCTAGATAATTTATTCCTAGACTTTCCTGAGCTGATTCTTCTAAAAATGAACCTGTTCCTGCTGAACATGCTTCATTCATTGCATAGTCACTTGCAATTCCATTTGTTAGAAATGTGTATTTTGCATCCTGTCCACCTATTTCAAATATAGTATCAACTTCTTTATCAAAGTAGGCAGCTCCTGTTGCATGGGCTATTATTTCATTTATTATTCCTTTTGTTAGTGCATGGAGTCCTGATATTTGCCTTCCTGAACCTGTAACTCCTAAACCAATTATTTTTATATTAATATTTTTTAATTGATTTTTAATTGATTTATAACATTCAACAGAAGCTTTGATAGGATCTCCATTGGTTCTTAAATATTCACTTGCTAATATGGCATTATCTTTTACTCTTAGAAGAACTATTTTTGTTGTTGTTGAACCTACGTCTAGACCTATTATACAGGTATCATTTTCTTCTGGAGGTTTTCTTTCAGATTCTTTAAATTCTACATATTTTTCAAAATTTTTTAATGGTTTATGGAAAGTGAATGAAGATATTTTTTTTGTAAATAAATCATTTAAATCTATGTTTTGTTTTATATTTTTTATTTGAGCTGTATGGGCAGCACCTAATGCTTCAAAATAAGTTGCTTGTTCTGGAATTTTTAGGTTTATTTTTTTTCTTAAAAACTCTATCATTGGCTTATTTTGAGAAGTTCCGCCTATTAGCAGGACTTTTTTATAGTCTACTTTGTTTAATAGTTCTAGAATCTTATTTGCCATCATTTCACATAGACCTGATACAACATCTTCTTTTTTTTCACCTTTGTTTAATGCATGGGTGCAATCACTTTTACAGAATACAGAACATCTTCCTGAAATTTTATGAGGTTTTCCATTTAATCCAAGTTCTATTGCTTCTTCTTTTGTTAATCCCATTCTTTTTATCTGTTGTAGAAAGAATTCTCCTGTTCCTGATGCACATTTATTTCCAGATTCTACTTTTGATATTTTTGATTTATCTAAATAATAAACAATGAAATTTTCTCCCCCTGCACTTATTATGGTATCATAGTCTTCTAACTTAAGAAATTCTAGAGCATTTTCAATTGCCTCTGGTTCTGTAATATTTTGTATTTTAACAAACTCTTTGAATTTTCTTCCAGTTATTACTGAATTATCAATTTTTTTTAGGTTGATTTCTTGAAGCATTTCTTTAAGAATTTTTTTTGGATCTCCTTCATGAAGCTTTGTAGAGTGTTCACTAATTTTGTTATTATTCAGAATAACAATACTTATACTTGATGCTCCAACACATATACCTAGGCTTTTCATTATATTTTAATAAGAAAGTCATTTAAAAAGACTTTTATAATGTATTTTTCTAGAAATATTAGTATTGTATATAGGACTAGTTAGGCATAATAAAAAATATGAACTACTCAACTTTCTTTCATGCTTTCATGACAGGTTTTACATTAAGATACTAAAGAATAAACTTACTCAAAAACGTGTTTTCAATAGATTTAAATATTATAATTTTTTAGGTATTATATGGAAAAGAGGTTTGGTGAATTATTCTCAGAGTCTTGGCAGGAATATAGGAGTAATTTTAAATATTTTTTCATTATGATTTTTTTGTTTATTTTTATTCCATCACTTTTAAGTCTTTTTGTTTCTATTCCTTGGCTTGCTGATTTGTCTAAATTAGGAGACAATCCTAGTTTTGAAGATTCAATTAAAGTAATGTCTAATTATACATTCTTTTTTGTATTATCAATTATTATTGGTATTGCAAGTTTTTTACTGAGTATTTTTTGTTATACTTGTATTATTTACAGTTCTTTAAATAAAAAGAAATTTATTAAATTTAGTGAAAGTGTTAGGGGTGGAAAAGAGCATTTCTTAAGGTATTTGGGTTATTCTATTGTTGCTGGTATATTTATAATCGGACTTTTAATTCTTTTAGTTATTCCTGGAATTATTTTTGGAATATTTTGGTGTTTTTCAGCATTTATTTTTATTAGAGAAAGAAAAGGGATTCTTGCTTCTTTAAAGGAAAGTCATAAATTAGTTAAGGGAAAATGGTGGAAAACTTTTGGTTTTATACTTTTATTTTTTATAATCATAGTGGTCATATCTATTTTGATATCTTTTTTAACAGAATTAGTTAATATAATTATTAATCCACAAATAATTAAATCCCTTTTGGATAAATCTTTTTATTCAAGTCCTATTTGGTATGTAAATGATTTTATATCTTTAATTGGAGGATTTATATCTAATCTTATAAGTTTGCCTTTGGGATTCTTATTTATAAAGAATTTTTATTTAGATAGAAAGAAATAATGAAATTTAATAAGAATTTAAGGAATATACTTGTTTTAACTGTTATTTTTTGTGTTATTGTGATTGTATCTGTTGCACTTATACAATTTTATGGCCAAAGTAAAATCAATAGTCAGTGCAGTTATTTAGATCCTATTCTTGTTGATTTTCTTGCATTTGGTGCTGCATTGTTCTTATTTTTAGAAGGTATTTATAGAATTTTTGAAAATCCTAATTATTCTTTAAAAAAGCAGATTACTGTTATAATAAGGATTGCTTTTGGATGTGCAATAATAACTTTGCACATAATACAGTTTATACATAAGTAGATTATTAAAGGGTATTTTATTTGATATATTTAATTTTGGGAAAAGAGTTCTGATAAATAATATGCTGCCAAGAAATTTTGAATTAAGATGGTTGGATTATGGAATAAGAAGTCTAGTAATAAGCTTAAATAGAATTCCAGGAGTTTATACAATGACTACTTGCGAAGGTCATATTTGGAAGGATATTCCTTTATGGCCAACAAAAGATGGTTGGGTTCATTTTGGAAAACCAAGGGGAGTTCATGATGGACTAGTAACTGAGATTAGAGCTTTTTTATTCAGGCCTGAATATTATTTTTTTAATTTAGGTATTAGTGAGTTTCCTAATTGTCCTAATTTAGACCCTACTCATACAATTAGTGCTAGTTTTGACAAGCATACTATTGGCGCTGAAAGTATATTTTTAAGAATGGATTTAATCAGTCAAAGAAATTATTTTAAAAGAGCAGAAAGAAGAAAACAAAAGATGTTGCAGGGGTGGAATGATTTAAATCAGGTTGTTATTGGTTATATAAGAAAGAACATTACTTTTGATTATGATTGTTTGCCTTTTATTTGATATAATTTAGAAATTATTTTGTAAACTTACTTATTCTTGGTGCTAATGCATGAAATGGAAATGGCCTTTCATTTGTTACTGAAGTTAAATATACAAGATATTTATAGAATTCGGTATTCCAATATTCACAAAATGAAGCTAGAACTTTTCTTCTTTTTCCTGTTATTAATGTCACTAACCAATTAAGGACTCCAATTACTAATACTGGAATTGACCATAATTTAAGAATTATTCCAGAAATAATTGCAATTATAATTTTTAATAATGCCTCTTTTCTTTCTGATTTCACCATAATTATATTAATTATTATATAGTATTTAAATGTTTTTGAATATGTATGTTGTAATATGACTATTAATGCAAATATTAAAAATCTAAGAGTTTCATTTGTTTTTTTCCATCTAACATTTCTTTTGTATTTATGTTAAATACTTCAAAGATATTTTCTATTGCTGGAAGAATTTGATTGTTTAGATAATAACCTAGGTCATATTCTCCTTTTTCATCTGGAAGTTTGGCTCTTTCTCTTATGAGTCCTTTTGTTTTTCCTGTTTTTGTTTTTTGATTTGCTTCTGGCTCTGATATATAATATTGAATCAACATTCCAATGTCAACTGGAATTCCTAGTTCTTTCATTTTTTTTGCAATTGTTACATGGGGTGATTCTGATTTATATTCTTCAATTGGTTTTTTTAATTGGGTTCTAATCATTAATTCTTTTAATTCTATTTTTCTTTCTTTTAATTTTTTAATAATTTCTTTTGCATATTCTAGAGCTTTTTTTTCATTTCCTTCTTTTAATATATGGTTTAGAACTTTATTTTGAGTTTCCCTAGCTAATGTGCACCAATCTCTTCTTACTGTTTCAAATCCTCTTATTTTTATTTTATCCTGTTCATTTATTAGTGCGTATTTCTTTTTTGCTCCAAATTCTCCTGTTCTTTTTGTTACCCATATTCCTCTTTTGTAGAAATCTTCTAAATCAAGTTCCATTATTCCAGGAAGTTTGGAATTTATTTCTTTTAACAGTTGTAAGGTTTCTTTTTTTGAATGTTTATTTAATTTTAATGCTATGGAATCTGTATCTCCGTAAATGACTTCATAGGCTTTTTTGTTTATTGTTTCAATTGTTTTTTTAGTGAATTCTCTTGAGATTGCTGTTGCTGCTGCACTGGCTTCTGGACAATAATATCTTGCTCCGAAAAAGCCTTGATATCCATAGGATGCATTTGCCAATAGTTTAAATGCATTTGAACGTGCTTTTGTAAATGGATTTGGATTTTTAGCATATTCTTGTTTGTATTGTTTTCTTTTTTCTATTATTTCTTTTAATATTTCTGAAAAAAATCCTGGTTTTTTTGAAAAATAAAGTTTTTTCCCTGAAACATTTACTTCTAGGATATTTTTTTCTTTTGTTTTTTCACCTAAGAAAGTTGATTTGGACAAGTTGAAGGTTACTATTATTGATGGCCAATAGGATGTGAAATCAAAAAAGCAGATGTTTTCATAAAGTCCTGGTTTTGGTTGGAAGACAAAAGCTCCTTCATATTTTTCTCTTTCTATTCTTTCTCCAATTTCATTGTTTAATGGGCGTTTTTCAATTATTTCATTGAATCTTTCTAGATTATGGGTTATGTAATTTTCAACATGAGCAGACATTCCATCCCTTGATATATCAAACAAAGGTTCTTGAATTATCCTTGCAAATTCTTGCATATCTGGCCAGGATTTTTCACAGAGTTTATAGGTTAATATGGAATCATAGAGATTGTATTCAATGAAAGTTTCCCATTCTTCATTATTTATTTTTGAAGAATGTTTGAATTCCCATTCTTTTTTATTTTCTCCTAGCAATTCTTGACTAACATCATTTAGAGAAAGTGTTTCTGATTGAAGATATTGAGAATAATTAGTTTTTATGAATTTTAACATATCAATGTGTACAATTCCTTTTATTTTTCCTACAAGATTTCTACCTCTTGAAAATTGTGGCTGGCTATTATCAATGCCTATGGATAATCTTAAATTATTTTTTTCAGCTCTTGCTCTTAAATAGGGCAGGTCAAATTCATCAGAAAAATATCCTGTTAGAATATCTGGATTATAGGATTTGATATATTTAATAAATGCTTCTAACATTGATGCTTCATCTTTGTATGATTCAACATAGGGATGTTTAGAATTTTTAATTTTCCATGTTAATACTTTTTTAAAATTTTCTCCCACTAGAGAAATCATTAGTATTTCTCCTTTTCCTATTTCAAATTCTTCTGATTCAATATCATAGGCTAAAATCTTTGGTTTAAATGAAAATGGTTCTATTTCTGATATTTTTTCTACTTTTAAACATAGGTCTGTATTTAGAATCAAGTCTATTCCTCCGAATTCTTGAGAATTATTTAGTATTTCTCCTTTTATTTCATAGCAGGATAATGGTTTAAGTTTTTTTTCCATTATGTATTTTGTTATGAATGGAAGATCATATTCTCTTCTTTTATCTATTTCTTTGAAATTTATTTGGTCTGCAATTGCATGGGCATCTTTTAGGTTGGTTATAAAAATTTTTATGGCTTTTACATCTTGTCCAAGATATTTTTTATTATGGAGTTCTGTTTTTATTACTCTAGATTTTCTATTTTCTTTTTCTACTCTTATATCTTCTATTTTTTTCCTTATTTTTTGGATATCTTTTTCTTTAATTTTTTTATGGAGTATTGCCCAGAAATAAATATCGCAGGTATCAATTATTGTTACTTTTCTGTTTTTCTCATCTCTTCCTGTTATTTTTGCATAATTCTTTTGATTAAAATCAAAATAATCATAGTCAATTGGAATGAATTTTATTGTTGTTTCCATGTATAAAATAAAGAATAATTATTATTAAAAGGTGTTGGTTCATACATCTATTTAAAAATCAAGGAATCATCATTTTTCTAAAGTTTGTTATTGTTTGTATCAATAATCATGTTTTATAAGATTTTTTAATGTCACTTCTTAGTAATTACTTATGGAAAGGTTTAAAAATCTGAAAATCATATTTTTTATATAAAAATGGCAAAGAAAAAATCTAGTTATGATGAAGAATTGCAAGCATTAGATATAGAAAGAAGAAGGGCTCTTTCAGATTGTGATTATGCTGCGTATTCTGTACTTTGTGATTTGTGTGGAATAATTGATGATGAATCTGCATATGAAAGAGGACTTGCTGATAGAAGAGAAGTAATTCCTTTTGAAGAATTGCAAGAAGATGTAGGAGGATTGGAAGAAGTTGTTGAAGAAGGGGGAGAAAAAACTCCTTTAAAAAGACCAAGAAAGAAAAGACAGATTAAACCTGAACTTGTTCCCAAATATATTGAATTATATGAAACAGCTAAAAGACAGGGATTAGATCCTGATAATGTATTTGAACAAACTTATCAAAAAAGATTACTTTATAGTGCAGTTATGTATAATAAATTAATTGCAGGTGATGGAGAAAGAGTTGAAATTGAAGATGCTAAACAAACAAGAATTGGAAATGCATTTAAAGATGCTTATTATAGGGGAAAAAGATTATTGGAAGAAAGAACTGAAGGAAGATAATTTTATTAATTCCTGATTTTTAGTATCATTAATGTACATTAGTTAATAAGTGCAGCAATCTAAATTAATCAGGTTGTAGCATATAAAAAATTAAATAAAATTATTAATATTCATGATTGATAGTAAGCAAGCAAGTAAATATTGTTAATGATGTCAATAATATAAAAGGAGTAAGTAGTAGAGTGAGAGAAAAAATTAATAAAATACTAAAAATAAGTTAAATAAATATATAATAATATAAAAATGGGATTACAAATAGGCGAGATAATTAGTAAGAAGGAGATACAGTTTTCAGACTTAAAAGGAAAAACAATTGCAATTGATGCATTTAATGCAATTTATCAATTTTTAACTACTATTAGACAACTTGATGGAACTCCTCTTAAGGATAGTAAAGGAAATGTTACATCACATCTTTCTGGACTTTTTTATAGAAATATTAATCTTATTCTTGAGGGTGTTAAACTTATCTATGTTTTTGATGGAAAAGCTCCTGAACTGAAAAAAAGAACGCAGGAGGTAAGAAGGGAGATTAGGGAAGAGATGAGGATTAAGTATGAGGAAGCTAAACAAAGAGAAGATATTGAGGGAATGGGAAAATATGCAAAAGCAGAGGTTCATTTAGATGAACAGAAGATTGCAGAAAGTAAAGAACTTTTGAAAGCAATGGGAATTGCTATTATCCAAGCTCCTGGTGAAGGAGAAGCTCAGGCAAGTTATTTAGCTGAACAACGATTAGTCTATGCTGTTGGTTCACAAGATTATGATTGCTTAATGTTTAAGGCACCTAAATTAATACAAAATCTTTCTCTTGCAAGAAAAAGAAAAACAATTTCTGGTTATAGGGAAATTTTTCCACAGATGATTGAATTAAAACATGTTTTAGAGGAATTGGGCGTTAGTCATGAACAATTGATTTGTCTTGGAATTATTTGTGGAACTGATTATAATCCAAAAGGTGTTAAAGGATTAGGTCCTAAAAAAAGTTTGAATTTTGTTAAAGCATATAAAACAAAAGAAGAAATATTTGATGCAATTAGAAATTCTGGAAAATATAATTTTGATTTTAATTGGAAAGAAATATATGAAGAAATTGCAAGTCCTAAGATTGATAGAAATGTTGAGATTGAATTTCCTAGAATAGATAAGGAGAAGATAAAAAAAATATTATTGAAATATGAATTTAGTGAAGAAAGAATAGATAATCAACTTGCTAAACTTGATGGTTTGTTAGAAAAAGCAAAGCAGAAGACTTTGTTTTGATTAAGTTTTTCAGTGGATGATTATTAATGATAATATTTATCTAAATGCTCAATTTTCGCATTTTAAGTTTTTTAAAGTATTTAGAAGTTATTGTTAATATAAATATTTATTAATGATATTAATTAGACTTTGTTTTAAATGCCCGTATCTCCTGAATATCCTTTTTTTAATGCTTCTGAAGATATTTTTCCATGGAGTTTTATTGATTCCTTTGCCTTTTTTATTTCATCTTCTTCTGATTCTTTTCCTAATTTTTTAAATATTGCTACATATATTACTATTATCATTATTGCAATTATTAGGCATACTACTGCTAACCAGATGTTTTTTACTGCAAAGGTCATTGTATCTGCTGCTCTTTTTATTTCTCCTGATTTTCCTACTAAGGAGGCGATTATTACTGAGGCAACTGCTGTTAGAAATGGATTTAAACTAATTACTTGACTTACAGGCATGTAAAGAAGAATTATTAACATTATCCAAATTGTTAGACAAAAAATAAATTCCCATGACCAGGAGAATTTGATTCCAAATATGTTTTCCCATATTGGATCAAATGTTGAAAAAAACATGTCAGTATAAAAGAAAACAGCTGCAAATTTGTCATTTTTTGCAAATAGCTTTGTCCATTCTTGATAAAGATAGGTTTTTGATTTTTCTGTTTCTGAAAGATTGTCAGATAGTGATTTAAATTTTTCAAATGAAGATGGAAGGCCTGTATTTTCATTTATCTCCCCAAGTCCTGGAATACTTGGCATTAAATTAGGTTGTTCTGCACTTACAACTGAGATAAAATTACTAGTTAATAAAAATATAAACAAATAAACTAAAATCTTTTTCATAATTTAATTAATAGAAAGGAGTTTTTAAAAGTTAGGTTTTAACCATTAGTTGCATCACCGTAAGATCTTTTTAATCTCTTTCTATTCAATTTGCCTAATAGAGATTCTTCTTCTATTAATTGTTTTCCTGTTTCTTTTATTGCATCCATTTCTCCATACCATAGAAGATTTCTTATGCCGCCAATAACAAAGAACATTATAATTCCACCGAAGATTGCAAGAACATAGAATGTGTATCCTGCTGCTGTACCAGTACCTGTTGCTGCAACACTTGTTATTTTATAGATATATAGTCCGAAGTAATATATGCAATAGAATATCCAGACTAATCTTGCTAAAATTGCATTTTGAACTCTTACACTAAATACTAAAATTATTGCAAATGGTATTACTGTGAGCATTGCAGCACCCATTGCACCATAGTTTGCAACTAGAGCATCCAATAATTCAGGAGGGATTGCCATTATAGCTATTATTGCTATTATTAAACTTATCCAGAAATTCAATGCTTTTCCTTTATCACCTAATATCAAAGGTATTATACTCCAAATTATTAAAGTTAATAGTACAAATAAAAAGAATCTTGTTGCATTAAGCCATTGGGCACCAAATATTATTTCTAAAATTCCACTTACAACTCCCATGATTGGTGCAAAAGCTGTTTGTATACTATTTTTTGTAGTTTCTCTTATTGCATTTGGATCAACTGTTTCTGCTGCAAGAACTACGTATGATAATATTGATGTTAGAAAAATAAATGATACTAATCCTAATAGGATTTTATTAGATGTCTCTTTTTTCATGAATAATTAAAAAGAGTGTTATTTATAAATATTTCTATCTTTTTCAGTCTCTCCGAACAGAGATATTGAAGATTAATTCTTAACTATAAAATTAATAGAAAAATAGAAAATCCCCAGATTCGTCTGGGGATTTATGTCTT
>JAGVWZ010000027.1 GCA_018304045.1 Candidatus Pacearchaeota archaeon
AAAGGGCAATGAAGTATATAGAAAATCAAGAAATGCATCATAGTCCGGTTTCAATTTACTAAGGACGCCGTCCACTTTAGTGGACGGAGGATGTCACATTTATCTCTCTAGTAGCTAGGCATAAAACATCACCATAGGATTTTTCATCAACAAGAACATCTGTAAATTAATTGCATATAAAATATTTTAGATGATAATGAAAATTATTCGATCCCAGAAATGATTATTTCTAGATTTCTAACCTCTCAACACCCCCCATCAAAAACGAAATCTTTATATACTAATTATAATATATTATAATACAAATTTTATGGAAACTTTAATCAAGCAAACAAGAGAATTGGGGACATCTGCAGGAGTTCTTCTCCCAAGAAGCTGGTTGAACAAGCAAGTAGCTGTGACACTTCTTCAGCCATCCCTTGAAAGAATATCAAAAGATATAATAAATATGATAATAGACAAAAATTTAAATGAAGAGATAAAAGGAATTTATTTATTTGGAAGTTATGCAAGGGGAGATTATGAGCCAGGAAGCGATATAGACATACTAATAATAACAAATACACTAAACAAACTAATCAAAGAAAATAACTATGAAGTTATACTAGTTTCAGAAGATAATTTTTCAAAGAATCTTCCAAATAGTTTAATTTATTTTTCTACACTGAGTGAATCCAAAGTAATTTTTAATAAAAATCTCATTGAGAAATATAAAATTAAAAAAATTAAATTCAATAAAAAATCTCTCTTAAATGAAATAAAAAGAATCTTGAAAATAAACAAAGATTCAATTGAATTTTTCAATGAATATAATAAAAATATTCCTGATGGAGTTGTCTACTCCATAGTTTTAAGATTAAGGGAATTATATCTGATGAAATGCCTTTTTTTAAACAAAAGATATTTTAAAAAGGATTTCTTGAAAATAATTGGAAATAAGGTTAATTCAGCTTATTTAAGAATAAAAAGAGAAGAAAAAGAAATAGATGACATTCAGCCAAATGAATTAAAAAATCTATTAGAATTATCAGAAAAATGGTTAAAAGAGTTAAAAGATTAGAAAGAGGAATTGAAAGTCTGAAGCAAGAAATAGAAAATCATTTTGAAAAAATACAAGATGATATCTCTAAGAATAATCTTAATAGAGGAAGATATCATATTAAAGAAATAGATAAAAGTCTGCTTAATGCATTGGAGTTAAAGATTCAAATTCTTGGAATTCAGGATGATTTTCTTGATGTATATAGAAAAAGATTAGAGGAAGTTAAAAGAAAGCTTAAAAAAGAATCATAATTCAAAACCTCTCAATTGATTCTTTTTCAATAAAATGCATTTCTCCTGGAATAACAAAACAATAGGGAGAATTAATATTTTTTATCTTTTTCCTTATACTATCAATATTCCCATAATAAAACTCACTTTCTTTAGTTCCAAGACTACAACATACTAATATTTTATTTAAATCAAAGCTTCTATTTTTGCAAGAGATTTCCAATTGATTTAATGCATCTTCAATTTCAAGCCCAATATCAACCAATATAACTGAATGAGCTTTTATTGAACTATTCTGTTCAACGAATTCAAGAAAACTATCTGGAGTAAAATTCTTCTGCCATTTTGGCATTGAAGATATTTTACCAAATTTATATAATTGAAGTCCACTTTCAGCAATAGCATCAAAAACACTAGCAGAATAAATCACCTGATATTTAACCTTATTTTTTAAACAATCCATTATTATAGATATATGTGTTGTTGCAAATAAAGGACATCCATAAATTAACAATGCAATATTCTCATTTTTAGCTTCTTTTATTAATTTTTCACTTTCAACATCTTTTCTATATACTTTAATAACTTTCTTCCCAATTTCCCTTTCTAGTTTATCAATACTGTATGGAAAATCAATAGTATAGATTTCCAAATAAATCTTTTTGCATTTTTTTATAGATTCAATTCCTTCAAGAGAAATTCCTTTTTCATTTAAACCAAGTCCAATTAAGTATAACATAGAATAATCAGTAAAAATGAGTTTTTATATTTTTACAGCTCATGGATTTTTATCCATAGGTTTTAATTTTCTTACAAAATCATAAAGCAACTTTGTATACGGCATTACAGGATCATATTCAATAGCAAAACTCATTCTACCTGTATATCTTTTTTCAACAGGAATTATTTCAACATTAAAACTAGGAAATCTTTTTCTTACTCTTTGAATTACATCTGCTTCCTTATCACATTCAACATCACAAACAAGTATCATTTTACATAAAGTAGAATTAGGATCAAAATGCAATATCTCACAAACTTCAACATCCTGAACAAATCTTTTGCTATCTCCAATTGTATCAACCCTCTTATCACTTTCAGAAGTATATGGGGGTCTTACAGTTGATATAAACACCTTCCTACAACAATAATTATCTCTTAAAACTCTAATTAAAGGTCCTGCAATCTGTGCTCTATCATCTCCAAAACCAATTATTTTCTGAGAACCATCAAAACTATCATTAAAACCTTGATTATAAGTAAACACAGGATTTTTTGGAGTTCCAGTCATGACAACATAGTTTGCATTTTTAAGATGATCTTCCAGTTGTTCAGTTGAAGCAACAATTGCAGCTTCAATAATACAATCAAGACCACTCCAAGGAATATCTGAAAATTTTATATCTTTTTGAGAAGTAATCCAATTGATTCTATATCCATCAATATTCAACTTTCCATTACTAACCCTTGGATCTTCTCTAATATGATTAATAGTTAATTCAATTTCATGAGTTTTACTAGCAAGTTCAGAAAAATATCTTCCAATTCTTCCATAGCCATTTAATCCAATCCTAAGCATAATCAGCCCCCTACACTTTTTAGAAAATCATAAATATCTTTTTGTAATGTATCCAATGTAACCCCATCTTCATCTATGAGTTCATGGGTAACTGTTCTCTTATTACCCCTAATCTGTATACAATTCATAATATCTCTTTTTCTCATAAATCTTATTCCTAATTCCTTAAATTTTTCAGGATTTATTTGAAGGCATTCAATAGACCTTTGTTGCCAATATTTTCTACATAATTGTTCAAAAGTAAATGCACTCACATATGCAATAGGAATGCTAATTGGAAGTATCATGTTTAATGTCCTCAAACCTACCTCTATATCATTATCAATCAAAACAGCATTATAATGATTCTCTTTAAATGCTTCAACTCCTCTTTGTTGATCATGTAAATAAAACGTCCATCTGCTGCCTGCTTGCCTTAAATCATCAATTGCACGATTCAAAGCAACAGGAGTGTCATAGCTATGAAAATCATCATCAATTACAAGTAATTTTTTAATATCTGGCATAAAAACAATAAAAATAGAGCATTTTTAATTCTTTTCACTATACTACCTATTCCTACTTAATTATTAATATAAAATTAAACTGCAACAACTTCTTCTTTTTCCCAAATAGCTCTATATTCTCCAGACCTAACCATTTCAAATGCTTTTCTTGTTCCACCTACAATTTGATCATGTAATTTATCTGGTAGACCAAAAGCATTTGGTAAATATCCCCTTTGTTTTATGAACTTTCTTCTTTCAAATACACTAATATCTGGAACATTCATTCCCTTTAATTTTTCAAGAAGATCTTGAAAATAATCTATTTTATACTGTGGGGGGGATTTAAAATCAGGAGGAGCTCCCTTTAAAAATATTCTTAAAATACTGGCATAGTCAGGAGCAGGATCAACATAGACTCTTTTACCCCTTATGGCTGAAAAAGAATCAATAGCAGTTCTAATGTGGTCTTCTTTAGTTGCAACTGGATTTATTTCATCTCCATTTCCAAGAACATGATGCAAGGATTTTCTATGTCTTCTTATTCCAGGAGCAATAAATTGTTCATAATCCAACTTAGGTCTTACATATTGAAATGGTAAATATCTAACAACTCCTGGAGACAGTTTACTAAATTCTCCATCAGACATATCATGGGGTTGTTGGTCTTCAGAAGCTCCCACATTTAATAATATTGCAAGTTTTTCAAAATCAGAACAATGCACACCAACTTCAAATATCCATTTTAAAATATCCTTATTAGCAGGAAATACAATGGAATCCAAAAGATCTACCCCTGTCTGACTACTATCATGCTCACTGGCCGCAGGTTCTTCCTCATCCATAATACCTCTACTAAAACCCAGCTTATAAGCATTAAGAAAGCCTTATAAATACCTATTTTAAAAGGAATTTACTACTTTTTACCAATAGAACTCTTCCAAACAATAGTAAGTAAAGTTACAATAATAAATAATAATGCAATAATAACTGGGATTTTATACTGGAAATTAGTAAAAAAAACAAGAATAGCAATTATAAAACATAATCCAGAAATCCATAGAAATCTTTTTTTCCATTTTTTTACTTCTTCCCTACAGACTTTAGTAAGATATAGGCCGCTTGGAAATCCAAGTATTAGTAAAATTATGTAAAGTAGATTATTTATCATAGATATTCAAGCAAAATTCAATATATAAAGATTTTTAATCATTAAAAATCTTTTAAAATAATGGAACCGACAGATATAATTCAAGCAATTAAGCAAGGATATATTTTTATCTATCCAACAGATACAATCTATGGTCTAGGATGCAATGCAGAAGATGAGCAAGCAGTTAATCAAATAAAAGAAATAAAACAAAGAGATAATAAACCTCTTTCAATAATAGCTCCAAGTTTAAAATGGATAAATAAACACCTGATAGTTGATTGTAATCTAGAGAAATATCTTCCAGGACCCTACACAATAATACTAAAAAAGAAAAATCCAGATTTTTTAAATTGGGTTTCAAATACAGACTCTCTTGGAATAAGAATTCCTGATAATGATTTTACTAAAGTAATTCAAAAAGCAAATCTACCCTTTATTACCACATCTGTAAATTTAGCAGGAGAGCCATTTTTAACAAAAATTTCAGACCTAAAACCAGAAATAAAACATAAAGTAGACCATATAATTGACATTGGTGAATTAAATGGTAGACCCTCTACATTAATCATAGACAGAAAAGAGATAAAGAGATAAAGAACAAAATTGTTATACTTCTTTACGCCGACAATTCACCAGTTAGATTCTGGTATCACCCATTAATTAGGTTTTAATAAATCTTCCATTAATAAAACAATTGGAAATGTGATAAACGAAAATTCTAACAAAGAGATTACTTCTACTGACATAAATTTTAATGTTTTTTAATATACTCTAAGGTTTCCCTCTTGGCTCTAGAGGAACATACAATGTTGTTCCTCCTCTTGAGAGGGGGACAAGCAAATCATATGGATTCAATTTAGCACTAATATCTGAAGGAATACTTTTACACTTAGGATTACATTGTACCAGACATTTAAGTGTATCCGGATGTGCAGGCATTCCAGAGTTCTCAAATTTATCACAATTAATAAAACCACCCACTGATTTTATTCCCTTCTCTTTCATTCGCTCTACTTCACTAGGATCTGTCGTGATTCTTGCAAAGTATCTATCACTATTCCTATTTGTCTTATGAGAACAATATTCTTCTAGGACGATGTAACTTGGATCCAAGTCTGTAACAAATATGTGCTTGCAATAAATACACCCCACAAGATAATTTACTGTAAATTCACTTTCTTCTACCATTTTAACTTTTTAAGCCACTAAATGTTTAAAGCAATACATTTCTTGAGGAGACTTACTAAATTCAGTCATAGCAATACAACTTCCAGGACATTTTGTAGTATAGTCTGGGCATTTCTTGCATTGTTCAAGTACTCTTCTGTCTATGTCTCTAAAAATTCCCCAAATTTTATCATTATGCCATAGAGTAGATAACTTAGACTGAGTCAAATTTCCTACATTGAATCCCTCTCCAGAAGCTACTATACATGCTCTTAAATTACCTGAAGGGGAGATGCATGCAGCTTCAATTCCAGCCATGCACATTTTTGACCAATGTGAAGGAACATTTGAGCCGTGATTTGTTGTAGAAATTATGTCATAATTTGTAGCAATAGAAAAACCAGGATACTTTTTTCTGAGTTCATTTACTTCTTTAACAACATTCATATATTGCTCAGGAGTTAGTTTATTTTTATGAAAATCTTTTACTGCACTACCCCATGGTCTTAATGGAATTAGGGTAAGTTTAGATACTCCATTACAGTTGAGAATTTTTACAAGTTCTTCAATACAATCTTTATTCTCTTGCATTAGAACAGTGTTTATTCTTACATTTTTATGAGCTTGTGTAAGGGCTTTAATTGTGTCCATAGTAGAAGAATAACTTCCTTTTCCCCTAATTGAATCATGAATTTGTTCTGTGCCGTCTAAACTTAGAATATACAATTCTATAGGCAAATTTACGATTTTATTTCTTAGCTCACTGCTGTAAACTCCATTTGAAGTGAGACTTACATAAAGCCCATTTTTCTTAGCAGCATGCACGATTTTTTCTATATCTGGTCTTAAACAAGCTTCTCCTCCAGTTACACGAATCTCAAAAACTCCTGAACTAGCTAAATCAGCATAAATCTGACTAATCTCTTCTGCATTAAGTTCTTTTTCATGACCTTTGTCTCTGACACACTCTTTACAATTAAGATTGCAAGCATGGGTTGTTTCGTGCCATATAACTAATGGAGCTGATAATGAAATTTCACTTGAATTTTCTGGCAGAGAGATTATATCCAGCCCCTCATTTCTTTTTTTGAACTCTTGAATTTCATTATTAAACTTATCATCTTCAAGAAACTCAACTTTCCCGGTTTCCCTATTGAATTTATAACCACCATTTCGTTCTTGCCTAAATAAAATTTTTTCTGACATATTCTAAATAGTTATGATTCGTATTTATATTTTATCAATATATAATTTATATATTTAGATATTGCTGCAAGGTATATCCTTTAGGATATATTCTTTTACACCGAGTGGTCCGAGGTTCAACTCCTCGTGGGCCCATATTAAACAATAGGGCTAAAAGCTCAGTAAATAAATAGCTCGTTAGAAAAGGTTACCTTTTTGGTCTATTTGTTTACACATAATAGATCTTAAAGGATATACTTTCTAAAAAGTATTTTTACTTAATTTCATTTAATAAATCTCTAAATAATTTTTTAGCTGATTCTATCTCTTTGGGATTATAAGCTTGGATACCAAATATTCCTTTAAAACTGTCATCAAATTGTGATTTTTCAATAAACAATGATTGTTTTTTAATTGATGCTTTTAAATTGCTTAAATTTCCTCTTAATAAAAATTCTTTTAGTTTATCTTTATTACAGGGCATCAATACGATAATATCTCTTACATCAGAAAGTCTCCCACTATGTATTTTCATAGATAATAACAATTCTCTGTCAGGAGTTAAAAATTCCAGATCATCTAATTTTCTTTTTTGAGAATTTTTGTCTATATTCTCAAAGCTCCATGTTGCATCAGTAGTCCTTGAAACTAATCCATTTATCATTAAGTCTACATCTACTGGCAAATTATTCATCTTTTTTCTAAAACGCTTGAAGTTTTCACCATACAAAAGAGCAATCTCTTTTTCATAACCTATACTGAATCCTTCTTTTAACAATAATTCTTCAAATTTTGTTAAATCATCTTCTTTTATCACAACATCTAAATCTACAGAAAATCTTTTCTTGTAAGTTGAAACAGCATATCCTCCGATAACTATAAACTTAAGATTGTTTTCCTTAAAAAGTTCAATTAATCTTAAAACTTCTTTTTCCCTCTCCAATAAACCTATTTTTGAATTAATTTTCATAATTTGTATAAACCTCTGAATATCTTTTATTTAATCCTAAATTGTATAATAAATCCAATTGTTCTAAAACATTATCTAAATATAATCCTTTGCAATATTCGATTAATTCGTTTAAAGGTATGACAGGTAAATTATTTGATTTTTCTATTTTAAACTCATTCTTAGGGATTATATAAACTAAAGGCCTTTTATTAATTAATTTATTTTCTGTCCAAGCTATATTCTTTTCATCTAATTCTTTCTTCAAAGAATTGATATCTTTTTCAACTGACTCTAAAAAATAAATCTTATCATAAAAATCTCCTGTTATAAATCCTCCTTTTGTCCAGATAGTTATTGCAGTTCCCATTACAAATCTTATCGTTAACTTTGTATTTTTGATAAATTCCCAAAATTCATTGTTTTTGTCTATAACTGAAACAACATTATCCAACTCTCTAAATTTGTTATATATCCTGTTTTTATTATTAATCTTTATAATATTTTTATTACCTTTTCTAATTATTCTTATTACTTCATATTTTTCCAATTCTAATATCCAGCCATAAACAGCAGAATAAGCAAATCCTATTTTATTGGCCAAACTACGGATGCTTTCTCCATCTCTAGCATTTCTTATAATCCTTATAGTTATTTCATTTATTATCATTATCTTTTAAAAGATAATGAATATTTAAAGGTTTCTATGTAAATAATAGTAACTTATAAGTAGTAAATAGAAGAAAGATTTATATAACTAATTTACTATTACAATAATGTAAAATGGCAAATAATGTTACACTTGTTAAAGCATATGAAAATGGTTTAGCTTATTTAGAATCTAAAGGAAGATCTTATGTTAGAGATGTAACTAGCACCCCTAAAAGAATTAGAGAAGCTGCACCCCAGGATTTTCATCCTATGTTTGCACACCTTACAAGACCAAACATATTATTAAATGAGGGTCTTGAATTTCAGGATTTTGATGTAGCAAACAATGCTCTTGAAGCAAGTTCATTAATGCTTTATTTAGCAAGAGAAAGTCTTAGAGGTATTATTTCAGATCAAGGAATAAAAAATCTTCAAAGAAAGATTAATGAAATGGATTTAAGTTATTTTTGTGGTATTAAACCATTCGAAGAATTCAAACCTGCTTTACATCTTGAGCCAGAAGATTTAACAAAATTTTTAAAGAGTTTAACTAAATCTTAAAAATATTAAAGTATCAATACTAATAATATATCGGGCAACTTTGGTTCAACCGAATTATCTTAAAAGTGTTCGTTACAAAAGGTAACCTTTAGGATATATTCTTTTACACAGAGTAATCAGTAGTTTGATTCTATTCAGCCAAGATAGATAAATTAATAATCCTAGTTTTCTATTAATTTTCATGCGTTTCGCAATAGCCTATTCAAAACTTAATTCAGCAGGAAAGCTGATTGCAGAAGAATTCCAAAAACTAGCCTTTGCTTCCCAATTCCCAATAATAGAATTAAAAAAAGAAACTCTTTATTCCGATGATTTAACTCCTGAAAAATATCCAGAATTAAAAAACATTGATTTTATCATATTTACCTCAACCCATAGGTCTCAAAAAGGAAATCCATCTTTAAGCTTGCATGCACCAGGAAACTGGAGAAATGCAGATCTTGGAGGACATCCATACAAAGTCTGTCCAACATCTGCAAATGTTTTAAAATATTTATTTCAAAATCTCAATAAACTATATGAGGAAGATAGGGATAAATTAAATGAAAATTATGAAATAACTCTTGAAGTAACACACCATGGCCCATTAATTAATATTCCATGCTGTTTTATTGAACTCGGAAGTTCTGAAAAACAATGGCAAGATAAAGATGCTGCAAAAATACTTGCTAAAACAATATTCACATTGCAAGATTATAAAGAAAATCCTAAATTACAAGCAGCAATTGGAATAGGCGGCCCACACTATGCTCCAAATTTTAATAAAATTCAATTGTCAAGTGAATATGCAATATCTCATATTATTCCAGAATATTGCCTACCATTAACAGAATCAATGATAAAAGAAGCAGAGGAAAAAACAACAGAGCAAATTAAAGAAATATTAATTGATTGGAAAGGTTGCGGAAAATCAGAAGAAAGGCAAAAAATTTTAGTTTTGCTAAAACATCTTGGATATAATGTTAAAAGAACTTCTGAGATATCCAAAGATCAATAATCTACAATAATTTTAATAACTATCAGCATTACTAATATATCTTAACAAATATTCGGAATTTTTTTTAAATAAATTATCAATTAAATTTTATTATTAATTCAATGATCTCCTCTAAACCCACTATTTGCAAATCTTTCTCCAATTCCAAAAAAGATAATAACAATCCCAAACAAAAAATTATTTAATATTAAAACTAACACAACTCCAGATATAACCAATGCCCAAAAAACAGTTAAACCTGCTTTTTTAGTTTCAAGCAGCCATATAATTATCATTCCAATAAAACAAACAATTCCAAAAAAATAATATCTCCAATAAAATAACGTAATAAACAATATAATAAGAATAATTTCTGCAATCATTATAAAATATTCTTCAAGCTCATCTTTTTTCATTTAATAATTATAAATAAATGCTTTTTATTCTTTTATGTAGTAATAAAACTTCTAAAAATAACTAGTAATATTAAATTAATCTCTCCAGTAAGATTATAAATTTTGTAATTTTTATGTAACCAATCTATATATACAACTATTGATAAAGAAAAAGTTTTTGCCATGGACCAAGGACAGGCAAAATTTCAATTAATAAAAAATAGAACTTCAAAAAATAAAAAGTTCTAAGTAAACCTTATAAACTGATTATGCTATCTAATAACATGGCAAGTTTAAAGGGAAGTGAAACAGAAAAGAATCTTCTAAAGGCGTTTGCAGGAGAAAGTCAAGCAAGAAACAGATATACTTATTTTGCATCTGTTGCAAAAAAACAAGGCTATGAACAGATTTCAGCAATATTCTTAGAAACAGCTGAAAATGAAAAAGAACATGCAAAAGTTTTCTTTAAACACCTTGAAGGTGGAGATACTGAAATAATTGCAACCTATCCAGCTGGAAAAATAGGAACAACAGAAGAAAATCTATTAGCAGCTGCAGAAGGTGAAGAAATGGAATGGACTCAAATTTATCAAAAGTTTGAAAAAATAGCAAAAGAAGAAGGATTCAATGAAGTAGCCAACTCCTTTAAATTTATTGCAAAAGTAGAAGAAAAACATGAAAAAAGATACAGAAAATTATTAGATAATGTGAAAAAAGGTCATGTTTTCAAAAAAGCTCATTCAGTTAAATGGATTTGTAGGAATTGTGGATTTGTTCATGAAGGAGAACATGCACCAGATATGTGCCCTGCTTGTAAACATCCTCAAGCTTATTATCAAATTTTTGAAGAAAATTATTAATAATTTTCTTAGTTAATAGATAAACTAACAAACGATTACTTAATCCTACAGATTAACTTTCCCCGAGAAATAATTATTTATCTAAAACCGCATCTGCCTCAATCTCAATTAACCATTCTGGATTAATAAATCTAGAAACTTCAACAAATGTACAAGCGGGTTGAATCTTAGAAAAAAATTCTCCATGAGCTTTAGCTGCTTCTTTCCAATCATTCATATTCTTAAGAAATATTCTTGTTCGGATAACATTTTCAAGTTTGCCTCCAGCTTGTTCAATTACATCTTTGATTATTTCTAAACATCTCTTTGTCTGCCCATACAAATTACCCGGACTTGCTACACTTCCATCTTTTGCAATAGGGGCTGTTCCAGTTACTGCAATAATATTATTTATTCTTACAGCTCTTGAAAATCCAATTTCTTTTTCCAATGGTTGATTATAAGTAATATTTTTTCTTACCATATTATTATAAATATTGAATTAGATTATTAATAAATTTACCTTATGGAGGGTTTAATTTAAAACATTAACTCCACATAGATATTTTTTTAATAAATCCCCTTATACTTCTTCTCCAAATATTTCAAAAGATAATCAGGATTAAAATCTTCTCCAAGAGATTTTTTTGTAATATCCCTATAAACATAGGTAGAACCATATTGATGAATGTTCTTTTTTAACCAATTCTGGATTTTTCTTATGCCATCTTTTTGTTTTAACAATTCTTCAATATTTCCAAGTTCTTTTTCCAAATAATATTTCCACATTGCAGAAAGACTAGTTCCCATAGAATAGGTTGGAAAATATCCAATACATCCCTGGCTCCAATGAACATCTTGTAAAACTCCTTCTTTATCATTTTCAGGCCTTACACCTAAGTATTTTTCATATCTATCACTCCAGATTTTAGGAAGATCCTTTACTTTTATTTTTCCTTCAATAAGTTCTTTTTCAATTTCAAACCTTATCATAATATGCAGATGATAGGTAATTTCATCAGCATCAACCCTAATTAAACTAGGCCTTACTAAATTAAAATATTCATAAATATCCTGATTAGAATATTTCTTTAAATTTGGCTCTGCAATTAAAAGATTATTATACATTAAATTAATAAATTCTTTTGATTTGCCAATAAAATTCTCCCAGAACCTTGATTGAGATTCATGTATAACTAAACTATTTCCTCCTGCAATAGGTGTATAGTACAATTCCTCATTGGATTGTAATTCATAGAGTGCATGACCGTACTCATGGATTACAGAACTAAATGTTCTTGCGAAATCTTTTCCTTCATACCTAGTGGTTATTCTTGAATCCCCTTTTCCAATGCATATTGAAAACGGATGGCTTGAAACATCCATTCTTATATTCTTCATATTGTAATGCATGAACTCAAGCATTTTTTTATTAAATTCAGTCATTTTGAGAACATCATATTTTTCTTTTTCAATTTTATGGTCTTTTCTAAATTTTTTAGAATTTTTAACATATCCAATTAAATTAATTAAAGGAGTTTTAATTTTATTAAAATATTTTTCAACATCTTTGACAGTGAGTTCTTCTTCAAATTCATCAAGAAGTGCATCATAGGGATGTTCTCTATATCCAAGATATTCTGCTTTTTTTATTGAAAGTTCAACAATTTTTTCAAGATATGGTTCAAAAATAGAAAAATTACTTTCTTTTTTTGCATTTTGCCATGCAATCTGACCTTCACTAGTAACCTTTGAAAATTCTTCTATAAATTCAGCAGGTAGTTTTTGATAATGTTTTAATGCTCTTTTTAATGTCCTCAAAATAGCTTTTTCACTGTCATCCAAATCTTTTTCATTTTCAGCTTTTTTTATTAATTCAACAAAATCCCTATCCAAAAACAATTTTTGCATTAAAGTAGACAATTTTGCAAGTGCTTCTACTCTTGCACCAGCACCATCTTCAGGCATATAAACACTCAAATCCCAATTAGCAAGTCCGCCTAAATGCCCAAGTGCCCAAATTTGCCTATATTTATCAAGAATTTCTAATATTACCTTATTTTTAATAATCTTTTCCATAATTTATTATAATGAATTATCTTTAAAAATATATGGATAAAAAATTAATTCTATTCAGTATACAAAAGATAGCCCCAAATAACTCTATTTACCAGATTCTAAAAAAGGGTCTTTTATAATGATTTTATATGCTTCAGCATCTCCTACTCCAACATATAGACTAGCTGTTCCATTTTTATTTCTAATAAGCCCGCCCGGAAATAAAATATTACTAAGTTCAGGACTTTTTGATTTTCCTTTTGGAAGTTCATTTCTGGAAGCTATTATTTTCATTCCTGAAAAATTATTTGATAAGTAATCAAAATTAAAACTAATAACATAATAATTCTTTTTCATATGTTCAATCCCCTTGATTGTGCTGTTTTCATTAGGGGTTGGACAGATAGAGAATCCACATTTAGAAGTAATCTTAAGTGGATTGTCTATATTTTTAGAAAAACATGCAATATTTCCAATAACTCCCAAATTATTATTCTTTAAAAAATAAATTGCATTAGCATTTAGCCACTCACTTTCATCAAATCTGTCTGGAATTAATTTAGCTGAATAAAAATCTTTTTCAGATAATTCTGAAAATTCTTTAATAGAATCAACAATCATAAATCCTATTCTTCCCCTTCCACCGATTTTTCCCTGCGGCCTTGTTAAAACACCAATTCTCTCATCAGGAAGCAAAATCAGTCTTATATCTTTCATTCCTTTTGGACCTATTTTAAATTTTTTTAAATTGTAAATATCTTTTCCAATGAAAAAAACAGTTCTATAAACGTTTTTAACATCTACCTCAATACCGCCAAATATTATTTTATTCTTAATAATAGTTATAAAAGGATCTTCTAAATTAAAAACAGGAGCCTTATTATCAACAATATACCTGCCACCAGATTTTATAAAAAACATGATTTTTGAATCATGCTCTTTTCTAGATTCAACTCTTCCAGCAACATATTTCTTACCAAAACAATGAAATGGAGCTGTAATATTATATACATCCTTATCAACAATGTCAAAAATTAACTTTTTTGAACTAATGACTGATTTTTTGTAATACTTAAGCAAAGATTTAATATTAATTTGTTTTAACATATTAAATCTAATTCCTAAACCTTATCCCCTTTGCTTTTTCAATCAAACCCTCTCTTCCAGCAGGAATATCTTCTTTTTTTGCAATAGCCATATATTTCATTAGTTTTTTTGTTTTTTCCTTAATAGGAATTTTTGAAGTATAAGGTCCTCCAAGACATCCGCCAACACAAAAAGTACAATCTAAAAATTTAACTTTTGGGCCAGGATCGTCTAAAAACTTCATTACAGCACCAATTCCATCTATTGTTTTTTCCTCACCAAGTTTTAGAACTCCCTTAAGATGAGCAGTCTTTGAAAGCCCTCCTGAAAGGGGATAGATTTTTGTATAATCATTATAAAATTTATCAAAATGAATATGATTTTTATTAGGTTTAATCCTATTCTTGTTAAATAACATTTCTAACTGTCTATAATCAATAACATAATCCATATATCTGCAATCTTCAGCCTCTGTTTTTTTATAATCGCAAGGAGTTATAAAACAAGTTTTGTGTTCTGGATAAATTTTTTTGCATATTTTAGCCATTGCAATCATAGGGCTATCAACCTTGATTATGTTTTTTACATATTGAGGATATTTTTCTTTTATTATTTCAGTAATTCCAGGACAAGTTGAGCTTATTAAAAAAGTTTCTTTCCAAATTTTCTTTTTTAAAGAAAGTTGCATGTTCTCAAGAATTCTATGATATTCTCTATTAACCATTTTAGCACCAAAAGTAAGTTCAACAACCTTATCAAATCCTAATTCTCTTAATTGATGTATGAACTGAGGATATTCAAAACTAACAACAAAACTAGGTGCAACCAATGCAACAAATTTTACTTTTTTATTTTTCAGCTCTTTTTCAATTTTAACAACATTATTCTTTATCATTTTTCAAAGAATGAAAGCAACTTCCTATTATAAACATTATGATGTAAAATACAAGTTGCATAATATACATAGTATAATATTGTCTAATATAGTCAAATATAACCTATAACACAATAAAGCTTAAAAACAGATTTTTTATGGTTTTTATATGAACACATTCAATAAATCTCAAAGAGTATCTAAAAGACCTGCAGGATTAATTGGACTTTTAGCAGCAGGATTAGTTGGAATGATGCCTATGGGGGATGCGAAGGCAACAGTTGTTCAAGTTAATGGAAGTTTTAGTGGTGTTAATAGTACAAGCACTTATGTTGGACAATATGAAGGTGCAACAAGTGGATTTGATTCTGGATTTGATACTTTATATTCTCCAATGCCAACACCTGCTGTAAATAATTATTCTACAAGCAATGGAATTAATTATTCTGAACAATATAATAGTCCAACTGATCCTTTTAATTATACTATTATTATGCAACCAAGCGGAACAACAGGAACTGTTAATGGAAATGTTCAATTTTGGGTAGATGATTATCCATATACTACAGGCCAGCCAGTTAGTGCTGATATATACATTAATAATACTTTAGTTTATGATGATATTGATATTAGAGAAGCTTCTGAAACTCATACGCCTTATTCATTAACATTAAATCCAGGAGATACTGCAACAATTTCAGTAGTTCCAGAACCAGCTGCTCTTGTTGGATTAGCAAGCATGGCATTAGCAGGACTTGGAATCTATGGATATAGAAAAAGAAAAAATAAAAATCCTGCAAAAAAAAGAATTGATTCTTATTTTGAAGAATAATTATTTATATTCTAATAAATGATTTTTATCTTGATTGTTTGTTTGGCCATATTGTTGAATTTCAATATATTTTCCATTTCCTAATGAAACACCAACTTCTCTTAAAATACTTATTTCATTATACCAAAAATTCATATTTCCATCATTATCAATTATTGCTTCTGATTCCGAAGTTCCCTTAATCCATCTAAAAACCAATTTACCATTATATTTACAATTTTTTCCCAAAATGGATCCAGCTTTTATTAAAAATGGAGCAATTGTTTTTATACTGCTTAAAGTAGTTGTTGAGGGATTACTTGTTAATTTGTAACAATCACCTTCATTAAATACTAAATGTCCTGTTTTGCACATATAAATTGTTTTCCCTTGACTTTGTCCATAAAAATAAATATCAAAATCAGATGTAATTGCAGCTGCCAAAGTAGTTGGATCAAATGTTACATCATTCCATGTGCAATTAATATCACTTATCCATTGAGTAGGTATATCTGCTGTTGAAGTCACAACATAATTAGGGCATGCTTCATCTGATTGTCCATCACAATCATTATCAACTCCATCATCACAAATTTCACTCACACCAGGATTTATACTTATATTTGCATCATTGCAATCACCTGTTAATGGAGTTTTTCCATTAGATGCAGAATAATATTGTGTGCATGTTCCTGTACCATAACCATCTCCATCTGTATCATTGTATAAACATCTTTCATCAAATCCCTGGCTCATGTTTGTTTCTTTGTTTATGTTCTGCTTGTCAATTTCAAAAGACATTTTGTTATTTGGAAATAAATAAACAAATGAAATAGAAGCTACTTTAGCAAAAGTCCATACACCAACTTCAGGAATCAATTGATTTAGGGAGATGATATATCTTTTTGTTTCCAATAGACCAGGATAATCAGTAGTATTATAAATATAATTTGCTCCATTTATATCAGTAAATAAAATTTTTATTCCACTTATATTAATATTATCATTTCCCCTCTTTATTTTTACAACTGCAAAATTATCTGGAATATAATACTCCAACTCACCATCCACAAGCATGCCTTCTATTCCAACTTCTTGAACACCTTTATTCAATAATGAATAGATTATATTCCAAACAATTATAACTGCAGCAATAGAAAGTATAATTAAGAGTACAGTTGTAATCATTTCAGCCTGACTTTTTTTATTTATCTTATTTAATTGCATATGATTTTTCCTCCACCAGACTCATTAGCAGAAAAACACTGCCCTTTGAAATTACTCTCAGTACTGTTTTGATTTATATTTATTTGATACACTTCTCTAGAAGTTCTATTATTAGGAAAAACAAATGCAAAGGAAATCTGCTTTACTTTTGAAAAATCCCAATTTATTGGAACTTCAGGATTTAATTCATCTTTTATTATAATGTATTGTTTTGATTCAGATGTTCTAGGATAATTACTGCTTTCATAATAATACTTATTTTTATTATCATCTTTAAAAAATATCTTTATTCCGCTTATTTCCGCTTCAAAATACCCTCTTTCAATCTTTATAACTGCAAATTCAGAGGGAAGATAGTAAGTGATATTTTTCTCTTTCAGCTGCTTTCCAAGAGTTTTTGCTTCAAGATAATACCTAAAAAAGTTCAGAGAAAGCAATAAAATAACAATTAATATTAATCCCACAAGTATCATCACTAGCCATAAAGAACCTCTTTTATCCATGATTAAACAAAGTCAGAGAGGTATTTAAAATTAATTGTAAATCGTATCTGCTTACCTTTCTAAAGCTACTTATAAAAAATGATTTTCAGATAATTATTGTCATCTCAACAAAACATCAGTTGTGCAATCTATCTATCAAGCAAGACTCTATACTATACTGACCCTATTGGTATTATATACACTAATAATAAACTTTAGAAATTTAGTCATGAGGAACTCTGAATAGTTCTATTTTACTTCAGAAAGGTAAGTTCTTTCTATAAATCTATCCAATTTATTCTTTCAATAATTTTATATGATTATAGCATTTTTAGACTAAATCTTATTCTTTCTCAAAACCCATCGCATCTGTCGGACATATTTCAATGCAGCAAAAACATCTTATGCATGTTTTAGGATTAATAATAGGATAAGGGCACATTGTTATGGAATTTGTTGGACAATGTTTCATGCACCTTTGGCACTTGCTGCATTTTTTTACATCACAAACAATTGGTTTTTCTTTAAATATATGGCTAATCATTTCCTTTGTTTTTACTATATCTTGGTTGCTAGGAATCTTAAAATTAAAATGTGGAAATTTGTCTCCAACAGGAATAAACTCAAAATTAGGATACATTTTTTGTTTAATGGCATTTTTTATTGTATAAATCTCTTTAGGATTTAATCCAATCATTCTTGTAACAGCAATATCTAGGGCAGTTCCATCTTTTGAAGCAAGAATAGTTTTTGTTTTAATTATATCTCCTGAAGTAGGCCCATTACCTTCCATTCCTATTATTCCATCCATTATTGTAAGACAAGGATTAATATTTTTATATATATCAATTAAAATAGCTGAAAATTCTTTATCACCTTTTGCTTGAAGATGAATTCTCTGTTTTAAACCTCCAGGGATTACTCCATAAATATTTTTTATAGCACCTGTAAATTTTGTAAGAGAATGTGTTTTTAATTTAGGTATGTTTATAATCAAGTCAACTTCCTTTATAGTATTTGCAATTTCAAATTCTTTTAAAATTTCTGCGTTTTCATCCCTAATTTTCATTAATTTATCTTGTTCAAAAATTACTAGTTTTCCATATTTTTTAGCAACTTTGTCTATTCCAGAAGCTTTGAAAGAAGAAATAGGCTCTGTAAAAGGAGAATCTCCTATAAAGATTTTACAATTATTTTTTTTTAAAATCTTGCATACAGCTTCAACAACACTAGGATTTGTAGTTGCTGCTATTTGTTTATTGGGAAAACATCCAACAACATTTGGCTTTATAAGAACTTTTTTTCCATGAAATTTTGAAAAATCAAATCCAATTAAATCGAGAGCTTTTTTAACAGCTCTATCAACCTTTACCTGCCCATAATCAGAACATCTTACAACACTTACTTTTTCTATATCTTTTGTCATTTCAACTCTTTTTTTATAATAAAAATATTATTTTTGTTTATTTTATCTCCTTATCTAACCATACAAATACCTTTTCCTCTTTAAATCCCTTTCCAACCAACTTTCTTCTCTTTAAGTTTTTTAAGCTGCGGCCATTTTTCTTCAAGAATTTTTCTTTCTTCTTGAAATAAAATTCCAATTGGTTTAAGCTGCGGCCATTTTTCTTCAAGAATTTTTCTTTCTTCTTGAAATAAAATTCCAATTGGAATTTTGCCAGTCTTAGAATTATAATCCCATTCATCTACCAATTCCAAAGCTTTCTTTTTATCTTTATTATCCACTTTGTACATTAAAGGAACTAATTCCTTACTGTCCATATTAAATATTAAACAATCCTGAACACTTTCAACAAATGCAAATCCCTTATGTTTTATTGCTTTCTCAATTATTTCTTGGCTATGGACCAAATCTTTTGGATTTATTCTAGCAATAAAACTAGCTCCAGCAGCAAGTGCTAATTTAACAGGATTTAATGGCATATTCATTTCACCCATTGGTTCTAATTTACTTTTAAATCCGATTGGAGAAGTAGGAGTAGGTTGTCCAGTAGTTAAGGCAAAATTCTGGTTATCAGCAACAAAATAAGTTATATCTGCATTGTATCTTGCAGCATGAATAAAATGTTCCATTCCCTCTGCATAAGCATCTCCATCACCTGCAAATCCCAAAACCTTTAGATTAGGATTTCCTAATTTCATTCCTAAACAAACAGGCAAAACTCTTCCATGCAACCCATAAATTCCACTTATATTCAAATAATCATATATTTTTTGATGACAACCAATTCCAGTAACCATTGCAAAATCCTCCTGCTTATAACCCTCTTTAATCAATTTAGAAAGTGTATTTTTCCAAGCAGCCAAAACTAAAAAGTTTGGACATCCAGGACACCAAGTGATTTCTTCTTTAGTGGATATTTCTTTTGTCATTTTAACTTCAATTTTTTAAAATTTATTTTTTTAAAGATTTCAAATAAAAATCCAATTATAATTCCAGTTATAAATAATATAACTAAATCCATAGATACAATCACAATTCCAGTACTAATTGAGGATTTATCTGTAAATGATAATAGTTTACTGAAAATTTTCATTAAAAATGGAATATGTGAAAATAAATAAGCATAGGCTATAACAATTAAAGTGATTATCCATGCAAGAATTCCATAAAGCCCACCTTTTAACCAAGTTTTCATCCTATATATTCCCCCCTCCAACACACATTAATTTTTC